>NZ_QJRK01000080.1:0-15931 GCF_003205245.1 Pseudomonas sp. MB-090624
CTTTCTCGGTCACTTGCTTGACCGCTTCGATCTTGAATTCTTCGGGGTAACGCTGACGACTCATGGCACCTCCTATTTGGGCCTCATTATGAGGCTTGGAGGTGTCTACGAAACCAGGGGCGATTCATTATCCTTTGGATGGCTCACCCGTCGTAACCACTCCATGTCCTCTACCTCAACGAAACGGACTTCATCTCTTGATAAACTTTCATACAGAGCAGCCTGCCAGCGAAGACGTGTTTCCAGGGGGGAGTCATGAAAAGGTGGCGGATGCGATGCATCGCTATATACCAAGCCCCGGCGCATCCAAGGTGATTGGCCTTGATGGAGAATTTGGCTCCGGGAAGAGCACCATTCTCAACATGCTTGGCCAGAAATTGAAGGTGTCTGAGCCGTCGAGCCGCGTCTGGTTTTTCGACTGTGAGCAGAATTATCAAGGATCGATAAAGAGCAACTTTATCGAGCTTTTCACGGACGTTTTGCTCAAGGATGCTCCAAACAAAGCAAATTCTGAGGCGCTGCGTTCTGCCCGAGACAAGGCCTTGGGCAGGCTGTTCACCTATCGGAAAAAGACAACCAGTAGAGTCAGCGCTTGGGCCATGGCGCTTCTAACGAGTCTGTTCTTCTCAGCAACCTCATTTCGCGAGCTTTCCGTCTTATTTCGAGGAAAGGAAACGGCCGAGTTTTGGCTCTACGCCGTACACACCTTTGCCTTCATCAGTCCCATGCTGGTGCTGCTGGGCGCAAAGATGGCTCACCGGAAGGTGAATGAGGGGGGGCAGAAATGGAGCCTGCTTAGCTTGTTCAAAGGATCTAGCGATGACTACATCAATGAAAAAATTGAGGTGGCGAAAGAGGTCACGCCGCTGGATCTAAAGCGCACGCTGAGCGAACAGTTATCGGTGGTTTCTGGTTATCAGTATGTTGTCATCCTGGATAACCTAGATCGGTTGCCCAAAGACAGCTTGCGGGCTGTGTGGAGTGATCTTGAGATCTTTACCTCGGTCGCCGCAGCAGCGAACCTCACGGTCGTCGTACCCTTTTGCTCTACCAAGGTGGCGACCTATTTGAAAGCTGATGGCGATCGTCAATATGACGCGAAAGACTTCATTGCGAAGAAATTTCCAGTTATTTTTCGCGCCCCTCCAGTGATTGCCTCTGGATGGAAGGGCGGCTTTCGCCAGCTGTGGACGCATAGCTTCCAAGGTGCTTACGCCGATGTTGTTGAACACTGCGCGCTCCTTCTACAGCGCCATACTCCGATGTTGAACGGCCTAGTCACGCCTCGCCTGCAGAAAAAATTCATCAACGACATCGCGACAACATCATTGGTGGTCGGTGATGGGCCGAGTTTGCTTAGTATCGCTGCTCACCTGCTTCTCTGTAAGTACAACGACTACCCGCTGGATGAAATCCTTCGGATTAATGGCTTCAGTCCGGAGTACGAAAAGGAAGTTGGGAAACCGGCTGCAGCAAGTGTTGCTGAAACGAAAGTGCTGTTGAGCTCGGTTTTGGGAGAGAACATGGAAAAAGGATGGGAGATTCAGCTTCTCCAAATCCATTTTCTCACCTCCAGCGAGATCGCCATCGCGGAATTGTTAGACGATCCGCTCGCCAAGGCTATTGAAGAGGGAGACAGCGAGCGACTGTTTGAGCTCGCATCGCTATTCGGTTTCAGCGATGCGTTCAAGCGCCAATTGGCCAAGCTCCATCCTTTGGCCGCGTTCCTGCCAACTATCCATACCGCACACGAAAAACATGGTGGCGATTGGGTTCAGGACATGATCAACGCGTTGAATGTGGCCAGGCTACCGATCTCAAATGCCAAGCACGGTACTGATCAGAAATTCTACGATGCTCTTAAGTATTGCTCGGATCTTGGATTCAACACGTCACTAATAAAGCCGCATGGGGCCTCACTGCATGAAGTGATCTCCCAAGCGGTTTCAGCGCCATACGATGCTGACACTATCGATGAGGTTGGTGATTCGCTAAGAGAATATGACCAATATCTCAATGCCATGGGGTTAAAATCCGAGGAGTACGAAGCCGCGAGTGCTCCGGTGGTAATGCACTTGCTACCCGTTATGAAAGATCTCAAGGTCATTCGACCGGATGATTTTTTGCTAACAGAAGCCGGTCTGGAGGGTGCCAATCGTCAGTTAGCATCCTGTGACGCGCACACCCTAGACCTAACGCCGTTGCCGGACTCTGCGCTCAAGTCGGCTCTGAATTGGGTATACGGTCGCAAAAAACTTCGCACCGGGATCGCGAAGGGAATTGGAGCTACTGATGTTGCTTCCCTTCTTAAAATTTGTTCGAACGATAGTAACCAGGAGAATGCACTTCTCGGATTGGCCTTGGCCGAGAAAGTTGATCCTTCAAGCATAGCGGCACTCCAATCCCTAATGGCCGCAGACGATACTATGCTGGTCAGCGCAGTTGCTGCGATCCTCTGCATTCGTCTGGGAGACGCCGCTGCTTTCGCCAAAATCACAGACTTGGAAGACGTGCTGAGTGATGAGGCCTTTAAAGCCCTTGGACGTGCTACGCTGACTTCTAAGATGATCATTGCCATCTTTGATACAGAAGAGGGCGGCGCACAAATCGTTCCATACTTAAAAGATCTTATCCAGCACGATCAGATTTTCTCCCTCGAACATGGATGGGTTGTCCAGAATTTCGGCGCTCTGGTAGACAGTGTAACTGATGGGGGGTTTGGGCCTGCGGACGTTCTCAAGTGGTTAAATGGGTGGGACATCAGGCTTGAACCAGCCGGTAAAAAGATTACAGAAGCCGATCAGGCCCTGGTAGATATGGTCTTCGACCCGAAAGCGACTCTACTAGCTACATTCAGGAAGTCAGCTATTGACCACTTGATTTCCGGTGAACGTACAGAGGGCGATTGGCATGCGCTCATCCAGTCAGCACCTCTACAACAGATCAGGGTACTTGAGTACATCAACGCTAGTGAAATTGCGATCGCTAACGAGGCCTGCGTGACCTCCGCGATCGTTCAGCTTTTCACTGAAGTCGCCGCTGGGGAAACAAATCTTCTGCTCAAAGCCCCTCAACTCACAATAATTGATCTATTGATGCAGACGTTGAGCACACAGCAAAAAACCACCATCGGTATTAGCCTACGGCCAATGGTGTTCGATGAAGCCCTAAAACCTCGCAACCTTGCGGTCATTCTTGGACGATACGGAAGTTTGATCCCTGATCTTCAGCCTTCTAGCCCTGGGGATATCGGTCGCATCGTTTTGTTCCTGCATCACGTTCACGATAATCCAGGCGAGGCCGACGGGTTGCTCAGCTTTTTGGACAGCAGGGCGGATCAGATTGCCGGCTTCAAATACCCTAAGGCGCTCAAGGCTGCAATGGTCGGTGCTGTCAAGCAACTGTCCGACAAGGCGCCTAACCTCAATAAGCGATTTGCAGAGACCAGAGGATTCATCGGGCTGTTCAGGAAAAAAGGGGAGAAGTCGCCAATGACAGCTCTTGAGTCCAGTAGCGAGTCTGATTAGGCTCAAGAGCGAACAAAAGTCCGGCCATCTACGGATGACCGGACTGAAGATTAAGCTCGTACTGGTTGGAATTCTTTGCGAGACAGGCGGGCATCGAGGCTCCGCTGCTGCATTAACCTGGGTGGAGAGCGCGCAGACCATTGCCAGGCTCAGGACTGAAATTTTCATCAAGCGCCAAACGGTGCTCCTATTCAAACCTGTAAAGTTGCGAACCTGGATTACCTGGGGATTAAGGAGCGAGGGATGGGGGGAGTGCGAAGGCCATCTGCCAAGTCATTGCTTTACGCCAGGCTCAGAGCGGAGTGATCTTCAAATTTCGGAAATAGGCGATTGTGCCGGACTCAAGCCACACTCCTACGCCGCCTGCATGATCCCGACCAAGCTTCAAGTCGTTCACGATCAGGGCTGCCGTGTCTTTTCTGTCCAGGTACAAGGTAGCGTGATCACTGATGACGACGATTTTCATGCTGAGGCAAGCATTTATGCTCCCGGAAGGTAAGCAGTTATTTCATGGCACCGGCAGGCTCTACTATTCGCATCGCTGATTCAGGCGCGTGTACTTGAACGTCACTGCAAAGAAATTGAACAAGGATGTTAATGCCTACTCAAAATTTAAGTAGGGCGAGCTGAAAATGGTTTACAGTAACCGACTAATTTCATCCGGTAATTGAGGAAGCATCTATGTCCCGTCTTGCAGAATTCCGTAAGCTCGAACAAACATTGGCCGCACAGCTGGCCGAACTGGAAGCGATGAAAGGCTCCGCCGAGCTGCAAGCGGAGATTGAATTTGAGACCAAACTGCGCGATCTTTTGAGCAAATACGGGTACAGCCTGCGTGACATCATCAACATCCTGGATCCCCAGGCTAGCCGTCGCGCCGCCGCTCCTGCTGTTGCAGAGAAAGCCCCACGTCGTGCCCGCCAGGTAAAGCAGTACAAGAATCCGCACAACGGCGAAATCATCGAGACCAAGGGCGGCAATCACAAGCTGCTCAAGGAATGGAAAGCCGAGTACGGCTCTGATGTGGTGGAAGGCTGGCTCGCCCAGTAACACGCTTCACCGATGGTTTGCTAAAGCCCCCATGGGGGCTTTTTCTTATATGCTAGAGCTCGCCGACGAAGAATTGGTGTACGCCCACTCCGACTCAGGTGATCCTCTATTCGCTCCACTTTTAGCACCTTATTCAGGGGCTAATGCACCGCCTGCCGAGCAAGGGGCTCCCTCGCCCCTCCAGGTGCTGGTGCTGGAAAACGATATGGGTGTTTAGGTTGCTTCTGTGCATGTTTCCGTATCGAGGGTAAGCCTATGCTAGGTCACCGTACATGCTCAGGGCCTTCCGCAGCGTGTTGCGGATGTGTTCACGCAGATAGCCAGGCTCCAGAACTTCGATCTCGTCAGCGTTACTCAACAAGAAGAGGCGCAGCCCTTGTGTGTCTTGGATGGAGCACTTCAGGATTGCCCCCGATTCTGTGCGTTCAATTTCCTGAGTTTCGCTGATGCGATTTTCAGTGAGTCGGTTCAAAAGGTTGGGCTCCAAGCGCAGCCTCAAATTGATCGCTTCCTCGCTGTGCACGGTCATGAGGTCTTTCTGCACCTTGAACGACTTGAAGTCGTAGTGCTCCGGCCCAGGGATCTCGAGGAAGTCCGTGCGAACGCTAACCACGCGGTGGAGCATCAGAACACAGGCCTTCCCTGGGCCATTACTGCTGTACTTACCGCGCGGCTTATCAGGCGCTGGTTCCTTCCCTTCGGGCCACTCCTCTGTAAAAACATGGGCTGAAAGATAGATGTTTGAGTCCTGAAACGACAGTGCGAGTGGCTTCAGCACATACGTGCATTTCCCTCCTGCAGCGTCGCGAGGCAGGTAAACCACTTTCAGATTCCTGCCTTTGAGCATCTCCGTTTGAATGATTTCTAAGTGAGCCGGACTGTAGGCGCCTGGGAGGAGAGTCATGAAGCGCGTGCCAGATGTGATCCTGCCCTGGGCGACTAGGTCTTGGGTCGCGTTACGGTTAATCACGCCTTGCGCATAGTTACGAAGCCGTACCATCTGCTCTGTCACCAGCTTGAATCCGAACCGTTCGGCATGTTGCAGAATCGCGATCAGCGTCACCGACTCAGCCGGCTTCAGCACCAAGTCCAGGCCCACATTGTGCAGGCTCCAGTAATAGGATTTCTGGCCTTTGGGTTTTGTGCCAATGACCTGATCGTCATCCTCCAGAGATCTGAGGTCGCGCAATGTAGTTTTTATGCTGGGGACTCGATCGCGCCACTCTCGCTGCTCAGCATGAATCTCTTCTGTGGATAGCGATCTGCCTGCAAGGTGCAAAGCCCTCATCAGAGCGGTGCGTCTCAGCTCTCTGGAAGTTTTTTTAGGCATGGTGGTACTCAGGGACAAAAAGTGTCCCTATTGTCCTGCAGCATAGCTTTGCCAGCAACGAACCCCGGACATTTCCCTGGAGCGTCTATGAAAGCCAAAGTGACCCGTCGCACCTATCCCCCATACAAGCAACGTGCGGAAGTAAAAGCCTTCATTGAGTGGCTTGCTCAGCGCCTCGGATCGAATCAACCGTTGAGGCACGAGTACGTCAACCGCAAGACGGGTAAGCGCTGGCAGTTCGCTGACCTCTACGACGCCTTCAAGCAATATGAGTGGCATCACTCCGGTGTACCGCACCTAAAGGTCAGCGCTGGCAGCTGCGCTGCTAGTAATAACCAAGCACTGGATGCTATGAGCACCGATCTCCTCGCTGCGACCTGCGACAACATGATGCTCCGAGGGACGAAAGCTATGATGTCCTGGGGTGGTGTGTCTGCTCACAACAATCAGTGGCTCGAGGACAATCAGGACGGCTTGGCCAAGACGATTGAGCAGGTCGCTGAAGTGCTGCGCGTAGGTGATCTCGACAGCCCTCAATTCCGGGCCGACATTCGATTCAATGCAGGCATGACCAAGGTGTATTCGGTGATCTGTAAGGGCTTCATCATTTACGACAGCCGTGTAGCTGCAGCCCTCGGCATGCTTGTGATCATCTTTTGCGAGGAAAAAGGTCTCCATGCTGTTCCTGATGGTCTGCGTTTCCCCTGGGCTCCTGCAAAGGAGGGTGAGAGCGCCTCTGACCCTAAGCGTCGCAATCCAAGCAAAAACAAAGCATTCAAATTTCCTGGCTTGCGACGGGGGAGCCATCATGCCCTTTGGAACATGCGTGCGAGCTGGATCTTGAGCCAGGCGTTGGCTCACCCCCTCGCTAAGAACAGCCAGTTCCACGTGGGAGGTGGCAGCGCGCTTCGTAAGCTCGAAATGGCACTGTTCATGATCGGATACGATCTCGGCAGTTCGGCCGCTTGAAAGGCGATGAGAACCTTGTCTGATATCGAAGCGCTCATCGTCGATCTCATCGGAAACGGAGTGGTGGACGCAAGGTTGAGGGCACTGCTTAACGAACGATTGCCGTGCCTGACCGAAGACCAGGTCGATGCGGCCCTCCTGGATTTGCAGCGTACTGGTGTGATCACTCGAGCTGGCGGAATGTGGCTTCCAGGAGATGCCGAACTTGTGGAGTGCTACAACCCGGAGATCGTGGAGCAGTTGCTCAACCCGGGTGAATTCGTAGAGGTCGATGTCGACCAACTGATCGCCGAGCTCGAGGCCATGCTCATTAAAGCTCGGTCGAGGTAGAGCTAGCGTCGTGCCGAGAAACCGAGAACGTCTTCAATTTCGGATTTGGCGAACCTCTGCACCCAGCGCATTACATGGCCCACAGCGGAAAAGGGGCCTTTTTTCTGCGGATATTTTTGCGGATGTGGGCTCGGTCAGGTCAGCATCGACGATAGGCTCCGAAAAGGCCATTTAGTCTAGCGGGCTGGAGCGGCCCTGATGTTGACACCAATACTGGCGTTCAATAGTCTGGATGGGTAAGTGTCTGGCACCAAAGCCTCATCGAGGAAAAGAACTCTTGATCGGCAACTCAAACCCCACCGAGAAGAGCCAGAGACCCCGAGCAAGACCTCTAAAAACCGCCTAAATGGCGGTTTTTTTCTGCCTACTCATAGGCCACGTGTTCCGTGAAAATCGATGAGCAGCATCTGGCGCGCTCATGCTCATGCAAAGCCGCGTGCATGGCCTCGTGGCTTGGCCTCACGGCTTCCCCTCGACGTGGGTGCATCAGCATAGACAGGTTGATCCATTCGGCAGGTAAACCACCCCATGGGCTTCACAAGCCTATGCTTAAAGGGTTGGACTGCCCCAGTGGAGGTACCGCCGCTATGTCCGATCCATTCACCAAACCGTATCTGAACCCTCGTACTGGCAAGACAAGCTCGGGAGGGGCCGCAAGAGAAGGGCGCATCAAGACGCTGGGAGGTGCTGACGAGATCATCAGCCAAGCCGTTACAAAGGCGCTAATAGCGAACGCTGATCAGATTCCAACCACCAGGAAGCCTGGAAGGTGAGAATAGCCAGCCATGATGGGTAAAGTGATAGAACTCAAGCCGGCTGCTAGGCGGAAGGAGTCAACTGCTCCTGCCAGAAGTAGCTTGGCAGATGCAATCCTCCAGCAGTTTCTGGCGGAGGCTGATGGCCCCACTAGGTACACCCATGTGCCGGCGCAAATCCTGGAGTTCAGCGAGGAGGGAAAAGGTAGGGCTCTGAGAATTATCTCCCAGGTTCAAATGCGCCTTGCGCTGCCTTTCACCTTGGCTTTCTGGCTGAAAGAACTGATCGGGCCCGTCAATCCCACGTCTTAAGGGAAAAATAGCACGGGGAGTACAGATGTACTCCTCGCGTCTTTTGGGGGTGTCGATCATCTCTGAGGTAGATATCAGACTGCGCCAAGCCTTCAGCCGAGTGGTTGGCAATGATACTAGGTCTTACTAAGTAGCTAGGCAGAAGGCCAGGCCTCACCTTACCTGTTCAACCTGTGGTCTCGTTTTCAGGCTCGGGCATGCCCATCAATAGTTCGTTGAGTACAGTGAGGCTTCGCTGGTGGCCAGCGAAATCCGCGCTCCAATTTGCTGGCAGCATGTAGGCTTCTGATTTGCCCATTCGGCGTTCTCGGTCGGAAGTCCAAATCTCCACCGAACCGTTGCAGTACATGAAGAATTTGAACTGCTCGAGGGAGATCTCGGACTCAATATCGCTTCGGCTCTCGCGCCTTGTATTCAGCAGTACACATCCATGGAGAGGGTCGAAGATGAGACGCTCATTTCTGAAGTCCATCCAAAACTCAATCGCCACTTTTCCATCAGGCGATTCGAGCCTGACGCCGAGCTTCCCCTCATTCATCCCGCCCTCTGTCATGCGCATCCCACCCAGGTGAATGCACGACTGACCTTTGCGAGCCATCACGTAGAAATCATCTGGAAGCATGTACTCGCGGCCCTGAGCAAGCTCACCTCTCCTAAGCGCCTCTAGTTGCTCGTTGTCGAACAGGGCGCGAAAACCTTCTAGCTCGTAGAGGTGATCTCGCTCATAAGACGATGGAGGCGGGATCCCGAGCCGTTCATACATTGCCAGTTCCGCGAGATGGCGCATCAACGGCTTGTCGAGATGGATTCGCTGGTGGTCATCTGGATCGTCTGGATCGACAATATCTTCGCGCTCAGCGTGGGCGATTGCGTGACGCCCTTGGGTGGCCAGGTATTCAGAGATGTTGTCACCTTGCGCCTGAAGCTCCTCACGCCGGGAGATTGCCTCTCTGTCCGTCATGCGGAGCAGGGCATGCTCAATCCATGGCCCTCGTTCACGGCCATTGGGAAGAGAGCGGGCGAAGGCCTTGTAGAAACCAAGGAAGGAGTAAAATGGATTTCCGAGTGATAACCCTTCACGGTAGTAGGCGAGCGCCTTTCGAGCTTCTTCGCTTTGTGGGACATGAAGGTTCTCGTCTGAGAAAAACTCGGTGATAGCGTTGTTCAGCATCCTGCCTACGCGGAATGGACTGCTGCCACCTCCCCACATGACGATGTCGACCTTTTGGCCTTCACGCCATGCGATAGCTGTGGCCAGACGCATTACAGCTGCACGACCCTCCTTAACACTCATTCCATAGCCATTTGCTCGAAGCGCGATCGCAGGAAGGCTGCGGTGCTCCCCTTCAATCACAGCCGGCTGTAGAAGGAAATCAAGACCCTCGAACCTGACGATTTGAGGACGGTTTGGCCAGAAGACTTGGGTCTCTAGCCCACCTGCCACCCATTGACCTCGCTGGTTTTGGTAACGCTCGGCTAGTTCGAACGGATCGTCCGTTGCCAACATAGAAGATCTCCTAAGCAATCGATGGCGGCAGTGTGCCACTTGAGATTATATTCAACCTCTTGGGAATGGGACGACAGCTCACATCGAGTGAGAGGCGGTTATCCAATGACCAATGGAGCTTGGTTATGCTGAGTCAAACAACGATTGAAACTGCATTTGAAGCTGTAAGCGATGCCGTCAACAGGGAAGCAGCCCGAAGCAAGATCTTGAAATTTGAGATGAGCATCTCCCGAGGGGACGACACGCAGGCTGATTTTTATAATTTGATGACGGGTTTAGAGCAGCGACTTCTGGGGCGATTCAAAGGTTACTATGTGCGCGTTGAAATGAATCAGTGTGTCAGTGCAATTCAGATTTACGTCGCCAGCTTGGATTGATGGGGGAGGAAATGTGGAAATTACCTTGCAGGGGCTTGAGCGGATGATTGATGGAGCTATTGAGGGGAATATAATTCAGGCATCAAGACGGATAATTTTTACCTACTGCAATGAGGAAGCCAAGACGCGTGGTTTTTTCTTTGCTGATATTCTATATAATTTAGGTGGTACAGGGCTTTTGGTAAAGTACGAGGAGAAATTTTTCCTTCTCACGGCCCAGCATGTGATAGATGTTCACTACACCGAACCTCAAAATGAGTCACCATTTTTTACTAATGCTCTGGCTAGAAGTCAATGGGATGACTTGAATAAGCTGTTGTATCCGATACGCGGTTGGAAGATCGGATCCTTAATCGAAAGCGACATTTCATGGATTGATGATGAGGATATCGTGCTCATTGAAATGGGGCACCCAATGCCAGGTGGGTATCCTGAGCATTTCTTGGACTTTGATAATATAGAAAGTGTCAGCCATGTCAGGAAGGAAGATTTCCGAAATGGACTCATATTGCTGGCTGCAGGTTATCCCATTGATGAGAACCATGTGATGCCTGCTGTTGGTGGTGAGCATGACTTTGTGACCAATCTCAGTCGGCGAACCTATCCCGGTTTTTGTGTGGTAGAAGAGGGGAATCCATACATTAGATTCGAACGCCAATATACCCATGAAGAGATGAATGGGATGAGCGGTGGCGTCGTTACGAACGTCGAGCCTGTCGCTAAGGACACTCGTTGGGTTGGGATGATTCAAAAAGCTGGAAATGGAACTCTCCGCTTTTATCCGGCGTATTTGATTTTGCCAGCTCTATTAAGATACAGGGAAGCTCCGAATTATATTATTGATCCTGCTGCCAATCTAGTGAAATTGGAGTGCCAGTCCAGTCCTGAGGCTATTCAAGGTCGAAAAAAATACAACGAGATTCTCAAGAAAATGGGAAACCACCAGCGACTTAAATAAAGCAAGGTACTGTGCTGGGTTGTTCACTCAAACTAGAAGGACTCGTGCTCGGGTGGATCTGGGGACGCTGGGCCATCAATGCTTTCCAGGATGCAGATCGGTCTACCACACCTGGTGAGCAAAAATGACTGGCCTTGCTCGACTAGCCGCAGGAGTCTACGCCACCGCCGATGTGCCTGGCTCAAACTCATGCGCCGCTGCATGGAGTCATTCAACCGAACAGTCGGCGAATCAAGGCATCCATTTGGCTGCCTGCGTGCTTGGAGCACAGCTCCTCTACCTTAGCCTGACGTCGCTCCCCACTGGCCAGGCTCAGCCCATGGAGAGCATCAAGCAGCTCCTGCTGCTCAATGACTCCGGCCTGCAGCTCAAGCCATGTTGAGGTGACTTGTTTAACGATGACGTCAACCGCGATGGCGTGAATCTGTGACTCAATCAGCTTGTTAGAGTTGAGGCTTGTCTTTAGGTGGTGCGACTTCTCCTCAAGCATCTGAAGCTTTTCTGTGAGGTGCTCTGCCTGATCAAGGGATGACTGCACCCCGTCAATGTAGATCGTGTCGTCCTGAGGGCAGTAAATCGCCAGAGAGCCGTCGCCCCCGCCAGTAATGTCAAGGCCAAGCACGTTGCCAAGCCGGACAGGCCGGGGAATCCAGGTATGGCCTGTGCAAACTCTCCACACATCTTTTACGCCATCACGGTGGTGCTTTTTGAGGCGGTCTCGCCCCCATAAAGCCATGTCTTCGATAGCAGGGTTGTCGAGCTCAGCGACGAAGGTCGGCCAGGGAACCCCTGAAGGCACATCCGCATGGACAACCCCTACGATCCCGTTCTCTGTTTCAATTTCGATCGCGATTGGAAGGCTGCTCAGCTTATCGATGATCATGCCTTTTGATTCGTCAGCGATTGTTGGCCACCAGCCGGCACCATGAGCTGCATAGCGGGCCGTGGGGTTTTCACGGTAAGCGTCGATCAGCATCCGTTCGTGATTGCCCTGGACGCTGTAGAACCAGGGCTCACCTAAGAGCTTCAGGCCGTCCAGCACGCCCGGCCCGCGATCAATCACATCCCCTACTGCGATCACCCGATCCTTTGTTTTGTCGAACTCCAAAGCATGCAAGCCACGGTGAAGATCCATCGTCTTGAAATGGATGTCGCCGACCACAAAATCCCGGCCAGAGGGGTTGAGTGGAAGGCGAAGGATCTTCGAGTTCATAGGGGAGGGCTGGCTCCAGATTGGGTGAGCGGTAAATCCTTGGATTGCCTATTTTCCGCTTGATTGGGGCATAGGTCTAGCGAAAAAGTCCCATGGTTAGCGCTTGCCATAATGTTCCCCAAAAGGATCATTAACCCCCTTTTAGTGGCTTAATGTTCCCAAACGGGATCACTATGGAGAGTGCTGATCTTCCATGAAGGAGTGGGCAATGGATCGCAACCGAAGGACACCTCTACTTCCGGACGACCCGCTGTATCAGGAAGCGGTTGAGGCACTGAAGAGGTATCACCGAGCCCAAATGGACGAGAGACCGGCTGACGAGGTCGAGCTGCTACGCATGGAGGCGGAACAAGCATTTCAGCAGGTTGCGGATTACCAGCTTGAGGCGCTGGGTGGCCCTTCACCAACACGACATTAGAGCCGGGCCTCTGAGGCCTCGCGTGACTCGATTCAGGCCGCTATGCGGTAGGATGCCGTAATCGCTGCAGACCACGTCGGGACTGCACTAGACTTGTTTGAGACTCGCTATGGCCAGGCAATCGGACGCCTTCATTGATCTTGATCGAACATTCACCAAAATCCTTTTGGATGGCGATGTTTCCGACGATACCGATTTGAGCAATCAGCTTGGCAGAAGCGGTGATCTACGTTGGCCTGATTTGCTCAACCACCACCGAGTAGTGCTGCTCTCGGAAGCTGGGTCTGGCAAGACAGCTGAAATTCGGAATGCGACCCGCCGGCTGCGGGCAGAAGGAAAAACCGCGTTCTTCCTCCGGATTGAAAACGTTATGGCTCAATTGGAGGATGCGTTTGAGGAGGGCGGCACACACGACGAGTTCGAGCGCTGGCTCAGTTCGGATACTGAAGGCTGGCTGCTTTTGGACTCAGTGGATGAGGCCAGACTCAGTGATCCCAGGGAATTCGCAAGCGCAATCCGAAAGCTCGGCAGATTGACCAAATCCATTCGCGCCAAGGCACACATCATCATCACAGGACGTAGCACTGCTTGGCGTGCTGTCACAGATCTACAGACTTGCGAACAGGCCTTTGAATTCGACTCTAACCTTCGTCAGGCGCTACCCGCAGATGACGGCGGAATCGAAAGCGTTGTGCGAACGACCTCAAATGAAACAGGGCCAGGTGCATCGTTCCTTGTTGTGACCTTGGACGATATCCATGGGGAGCAGATTGACCGGTTCCTCGAGGCTACTGGCGTCAAAGACACCAAGGCGTTTCGCACTGCAGTAGAACGCAAGGAAGCGGAATCGCTGACCACCCGACCGTTAGATTTCTTAGAGCTTGTCGACTTCTGGCATGAGCACCATCGCATCGGTACACGGTTAGAGTTGATGAAGAGCAGCATCGATCGCCGGCTTGTAGAACGCGATCAGAACCGAGCCGAGTTCAGGCCAATTGCACCAGGGCGGCTCCGTGAGGGGGTACGCCTACTTGCGGCAGCAACGACGCTTGGTCAGACCGCCGCAATCAGTGTCCCCGATGGAGATGCAAACAAAAAAGGAATTCCCGTTCGTTCCGTGCTGATAGGTTGGGATGATGCAGACGTGGGAGCTCTGCTGAGCCGACCCATTTTCGAGCCTGGGATTTATGGAACAGTTCGATTCCACCATCGAACTGTCCGAGAATACCTGGCCGCAGAATGGCTCAACGGGCTGATCCGGAACTTCGCTTCGCGGGTCAAAATCGAGAACCTTTTTTTCCTTATTCAATACGGTGTACAGGTCATCAATCCCTCTCTGCGCCCGGTGTTGCCGTGGTTGGCGATCATGGATGAGCGTATCCGCACTCGGCTCGAACAAGTCGCCCCGGAAGTCTTTTTTGAAGGAGGCGATCCTAGTGAGCTCCCGCTCGGTACCCGTCAAAGCATTCTGCGCAAGGCCTGCGAACAGCTAGCTCAACCTGCTCACAGCTGGGCGATGACAGACTATTCGGCTGTGCAGCGCTTTGCTCACAGTGACCTAACAGCTGACATCAATCAGCTGTTGGTGCTTTATCGCTCAAACGACGACATCGTCTGGTTCCTATTGAGGATGGTGTGGCACGGCGAGGTGGTGGGGGCGCTTGCAGAAGTCAAAAATTTCGCCTTGCATGCTGAGCAAAAATATACGCGCCTGGCGGCGATGCGGGCCATCATTGACCTGGGCACACCTCAAGATATCGCGGACGTCCGCCACGGCCTCTTAGCTGGTGAGGCGAAGCTCAGCCGGGAATGGTTGGCTGAAGTGATTGATGGACTACCACTCGATAGCGAGTGGCTGCCATGGCTCCTACACGCGATCGAGAGAACCACTAAAAAGGAGCGATTCAGCGGTAGGGACACCCTAGCGGTGAAGCTTTTTTCGTTGATAGCTGAGTGCGCCCTTGAAAGCCTTCCCGCCTTCATTCGAGGCCTAAGCGGTCTCTTGGACAAGCCTCCGCTCAAAGAGCAAGGCTTCAGTGCTATCTCTAAGAAACACCGGTGGCTAGCCGAGATCGCAGGAGCAGCGGTTCTCCGTCTACTGGAAGCCCGAGACCCATTTACGCAGGACGATTCTGCGCTCTCGATTCTGAGCAAGCTTGCTCATGGACATGATTATGATGATCGAGATGATCGAGGGCTTTGCGAGAAAATACGGGAAGTTGTTCCGACGTGGCCTGAGCTTGACTACAAATTGTTTTGGTATGAAGTTGCGGTTGCCCGTGCAGGACGAGTGCACCGCGACCCCGTAATTCATGTATCGCAGTTGATGGGCTTCCAACCATTTTGGTCACTGAACAAACAAAATTTCAACGTGGCCTGCGACGACATCATGAGGCTAACGTATCAGCAAGATCAGCTTATGGCGCTCAGCATGGCGTACAGAATTTTTGCAGAGAATGGCAAACCTGACCCATGGGAGATTCAGCTCAGAACTGCGACCGAACGGCAGCCAGAGCTGCGCGATAAGCTGGAGCTTTTCTTGAATCCCCCTAAACAAGAGGTTCAAGAGTGGGAGATCCAGCAGGCCGACTGGAAAGCGAAATCTGATCAGCGCAAAGCCGAAGCAGCTGAGCACCGTCGTTCTTGGCGCGAAGGGCTCGCTGCTGATGTGGATCGGATCAGAAATCCAGAGCCAGGTCTCATGACCAATAGCCACGCTTATCTGATTGAGTACATTGGTGAGCACTCCTCTTCGAATACGTGGGGTAGCAGCAATTGGTCATGTCTCATCGACGAATTCGGTCTTCCTGTTGCCAAGCGTTCCGCGACGGCGCCATGGCTTTTTGGCGTGGATATCGTCCAACGCTGCCATCAGAGGGTGCGAAACCCAACACCACCCCCTATCAAGTAATTTTCGGTCTCTCAGGCCTTGCTATTGAGGCCAAAGAACAGCCTTCTCGATTTGCCCAGATGTCCGAAGAGGATGCTCGGAATGCAGCTCGATATGGACTGCTTGAGTTGAACGGATTCCCTGAGTGGCTACCCACGCTCTTCAGAAGTAAGCGTCCGGCGAACTCACCTTCCGAACTCCAGCATTAAGGGCGATGGTGTCCGCGTATTTTTAAGCGGACGCGATCACCCTTATCGCCAGGATTTCCATGCGCCAACGAAGCTCTTATCCGAAA
>NZ_QJRK01000081.1:0-15506 GCF_003205245.1 Pseudomonas sp. MB-090624
CCCCTACCCTGCACCTCCACCCGCCCCTTTGGCCGCTGCGATGCTGGCCATGATCCCCTCTTCACCGTCAACCCGAACATTTCCGCCGAAGACGCTCTGGTCCATGTAGCCCTGTACCTGCGCAGCGCCTACGAAACCGGCTACAAAGCTCTGGACTACATGCGCGAAGAGGGCCGTGGCATGTTCTGGTCGAACCTGCATGCGATTGAAATGGCAGAGGGGGTGGTCGAGGCAATCCTCGATGGGATCGAGTCGACCCCGCCACCGACGAACCGACCCTCACAGCCATAGCGCAGCTTTCAGAGCCGACGCAGCACCTGTGGGAGCGGGCGCGCCCGCGAACACCGGCAAAGCCGGTGCCATCCACCGCGGTGGCTTCTTCGCGGGCATGCCCGCTCCCACAGGGCACGGCTCAGGGAATGAGTACTGTCGACCCTACAGTCCGCCGCGCCGACAGTTCTGCCTGCGCCTTGGCCGCCTCACTCAGCGGGTACCTTTGCTGGATATCCACAACCAGCTTGCCACTGCCAATCATCGCAAACAGGTCATCGGCCATGGCTTGGGTGTTTTCGGCATTGTTGGCATAGGTCGCCAAGGTCGGCCGGGTCACATACAGCGAGCCCTTCTGCGCCAGAATTCCCAGGTTCACCCCGCTGACCGCACCCGAGGCATTACCGAAGCTCACCATCAGCCCGCGCGGTTGCAGGCAGTCCAGCGATGTCAGCCAGGTATCGGCGCCAACGCCGTCGTACACCACCGGGCATTTCTTGCCGTCGGTCAGCTCCAGTACCCGCTTGGCCACGTCTTCATGGCTGTAATCGATGGTCGCCCATGCGCCCAGCGCCTTGGCCCGCTCGGCCTTCTCGGCAGAACTCACAGTGCCGATCAGCTTGGCACCCAACGCTTTCGCCCATTGGCACGCCAGCGAACCCACGCCACCGGCGGCCGCATGGAACAGGACCACGTCACCCGCCTTCACCTGGTAGGTTTGCTTCAGCAGGTACTGCACGGTCAACCCCTTGAGCATCACCGCCGCTGCCTGCTCGAAGCTGATGTTGTCGGGCAGCTTGACCAGGTTGGCCTCCGGCAGCGTGTGAACCTCGCTGTATGCGCCCAGCGGGCCGCCGGCATGGGCCACGCGGTCACCCACCTTCAGCCGGGTCACGCCTTCGCCCACGGCCTCGACCACACCGGCCGCTTCGGTGCCCAGCCCCGAAGGCAGTGATGGCGGTGCATACAGCCCGCTGCGGAAATAGGTGTCGATGAAGTTCAGGCCGATCGCATGGTTGCGCACGCGCACCTGCTGGGGCCCCGGCGGGGCGAGTTCGAATTCCACAAACTGCAGCACTTCGGGGCCGCCATGCTGGCTGAACTGGATACGCTTGGCCATCTCGTACTCCTGTAGTCGGGATCGGGAAAGGCCTTCTATCGGACGCCTTTGCTTGATCGCCGTCAACTGCGGCGCGCGCGCTGGCGGTGTTATGCTACGCGGCGAATTCTTCCCTGCCCGTTCCTGGTGACCCGATGACTAGCCGCACCGAGGCCGTGAAAGCCTACCTGCTCGACCTGCAAGACCGCATCTGCTCTGCCCTCGAAAACGAAGACGGCGGTGCCCGCTTCGTCGAGGATGCTTGGGTGCGCGAAGCCGGTGGCGGGGGGCGTACGCGGGTGATCGGCGAGGGCAAGCTGATCGAGAAAGGCGGGGTCAACTTCTCCCACGTGTTCGGCGCCGGCCTGCCGCCGTCGGCCAGCGCCCACCGCCCGGAGCTGGCGGGCCGGGGCTTCGAGGCCTTGGGCGTGTCGCTGGTGATTCACCCGTACAACCCGCATGTGCCCACCTCGCACGCCAATGTGCGGTTCTTCATTGCCGAGAAGGAAGGCGAAGAGGCGGTGTGGTGGTTCGGTGGCGGTTTCGACCTGACCCCATACTACGGCGTCGAGGAAGACTGCATTCACTGGCACCGCGTGGCCGAGCAGGCATGTGCACCCTTCGGTGCCGATGTGTACCCGCGCTACAAGGCCTGGTGCGACCGCTACTTCCACCTCAAGCACCGTGGCGAGCCACGCGGCATTGGCGGGCTGTTCTTCGACGACCTGAACGAGTGGGGCTTCGACACTTGCTTCGCCTTCATCCGTGCCATTGGCGATGCCTATGTCGACGCCTACCTGCCGATCGTCCAGCGCCGCAAGCACACCCCCTATACCCCGCATCAGCGTGAGTTCCAGGAATACCGCCGCGGCCGCTACGTGGAGTTCAACCTGGTCTACGACCGCGGCACCCTGTTCGGCCTGCAGTCGGGCGGGCGCACCGAGTCCATTCTCATGTCGCTGCCGCCACAGGTGCGCTGGGGCTATGACTGGAAGCCGGCACCGGGCAGCGAAGAAGCGCGCCTGACCGACTACTTCCTGCAAGACCGCGACTGGCTTGGCCAGTAAGCCTGTGGATAACCAAGGAGCCGCCATGGACCAGTACGTCGTTTTTGGTAACCCCATCGGCCACAGCAAGTCGCCGCTGATTCACCGCCTGTTTGCCGAGCAGACCGGCCAGGACCTGGAATACGCCACCCTGCTGGCGCCGCTGGATGAGTTCAGCGACTGCGCACGCGGCTTCTTCAAGCAAGGCAGCGGCGGCAATGTCACCGTGCCGTTCAAGGAAGAGGCCTACCGCCTGTGCGACAGCCTGACCCCGCGTGCCCAGCGCGCTGGCGCGGTGAACACACTGAGCAAGCTGGCTGACGGCACTTTGCAAGGTGACAACACCGATGGCGCCGGCCTGGTGCGTGACCTGACGGTGAATGCCGGAGTCGAGCTGACGGGCAAGCGCATTTTGATTCTCGGTGCCGGTGGTGCAGTGCGTGGCGTGCTGGAGCCGATCCTGGCGCACAGGCCGCAATCGCTGGTGATCGCCAACCGTACCGTGGAAAAGGCCGAGCAACTGGCGCGGGAGTTCGATGAACTGGGGCCGGTGGTGGCCAGCGGGTTTGCCTGGTTGCAGGAGCCGGTGGATGTGATCATCAACGCCACTTCAGCCAGTTTGGCCGGGGAATTGCCGCCGATTGCCGACAGTTTGGTCGAGGCAGGGCACACGGTTTGCTACGACATGATGTATGGCAAGGAATCTACGCCGTTTTGCCAGTGGGCGCAGAAGCTGGGCGCGGCCAAAGTGCTGGATGGGTTGGGGATGCTGGCTGAGCAGGCCGCTGAGGCGTTCTTTATCTGGCGTGGTGTACGGCCGGATACCGCTCCGGTGTTGGCTGAGTTGCGCCGGCAATTGGCTCGGGGCTGAAATTGCCGGGGCCGCGTTGGGTCGGCGTACACCCTTCCCTTGTGGGAGCGGCCTTGCGTCGCGATGGGCTGCAAAGCAGCCCCTAATCTCAACCCAACCTCATTCCTCAAATCGGATAGGGCACAACTGCGCCCCTTCCAGCTTCTGCAATTCCTCGATCACCTGCGGCCTGGCCCGGTGCAAGGTCAGGCTCCCGCCCAGGCGCCGCAAGCGCCGTGCCTCGCGGTGCAACATGTCTACACCCGAGTAGTCGATGAAATTCACCTGCCGCGCATCGATCACCACATGCGGGCCTTGGCACAGCTGCAAACGTACTTGCAGGTAGTGCGCCGCGCCAAAGAAGATCGAGCCACCTACCCGCAGCACATCCGCTTCACCTTCGCGGCTTTGCTGCACCCGTGGCCGTGATGTGCGTTTGAGGTAGAAGAACAGCGACGCCAGCACCCCGGCATAGATCGCCGTCTGCAACTCCAGCAGCAAGGTTGCCGCCGCCGTCAGCGCCATTACCAGGAACTCCGAACGGCTGACCCGGAACAGCGCGCGGATGGCTTGGCGGTCCACCAGCCCCCAGCAGATCAACAGAATGCTGCCGGCCATGGCGGGGATCGGCAACTGCGCGATCAAGCCAGCACCGGTGATGGCGAACAGCGCCACCCATAGCGCCGAAAACACCCCGGCCATGGGGGAGCGGGCACCTGCTTCGTAGCTCAGGCCTGAACGGGTGAAGGAGCCAGCAGACAGGTAACCCGAGAAGAGCGCGCCAACGATGTTCGACACGCCCTGGGCGCGAATTTCCTGATCAGGGTCGATCAGCTGTTCCGAGCGTGCCGACAACGACCGGGCAATCGACAGGCTGGTGACCAACCCCAGCATGCCTACCGCCACGGCACTGGGCAGCAGGCGCAGAATCAGCTCCACGTCCAGCAAGGGCAGCGGGCTCAAGGGTGGAAGCTGGCCGGTGAATGCCGCGACCCTCGGTACATGGCCAAACCAACCCGGCAGCAGCCAGGCCAGCAGGCTCACCGCGATCAGGCTTATCAACAGGCTGGGCCAGCGCGGGCGCCAGAGTTTGAGCGCCACACCGATAACCACGGTGGCCAGGCCTAACAGCAAGGATGGCACATTGATTTCGCCGGCATGGCTGGCCAGGTCCTGTACGGTTTTCAGCGCCGTGGCCTGGCTGGGCAGGTCCATGCCCAGCAGGTTGGGCAATTGCCCCAGGGCAATGACGACCGCGGCGCCAAGGGTGAAGCCGAGCACTACGGAATGCGAGACGAAATTGACCAGCGCACCGAAGCGCAGCAGCCCCAGCAGCAGTTGAAAGACCCCGCCGAGGAAGGTGAGCAGCAGCACCAGCGTGATGTAGTCCGAACTGCCAGCCACGGCCAATGGGCTGATGCTGGCGTAGAGCACGATGGAGATGGCCGCGGTCGGGCCGCAGATCAGGTGCCAGGACGAACCCCACAGGCAGGCGATCAATACCGGCACGATGGCGGCGTACAGGCCGTATTCGGCAGGCAGGCCGGCGATCAGGGCATAGGCGATGGACTGCGGGAGCGCGAGGATGGCACCGCCCAGGCCCACCAGCAGGTCCTGGCGCAGGCTGCGGACCGATTGGCGCGGGAGCCAGGCGAGGAATGGCAGCAGGTGGATGATGCGATGCATGGGTTATCCACAATCCTTGATTTAATGCACCTGACCTGTGGGAGCGGGCATGCCTGCGAAGAAGCCACCGCTATAGATGGCACCGGCTTTGCCGGTGTTCGCGGGCATGCCCGCTCCCACAGGTTAGGTGTATTGCTGGTGAGTTCATAGGTTGGCTTTGACGGCCTCCAGGGCATCGCCATCGGCTTTGGTGGTGACCCCGGCCAACCACCCTTCCAGTAACTCGGGGTGCGTCTTGACCCAGGCCTTGGCCGCGTCGTCGAAGCTGATCTTCTTGTCCACGACCTGGGCCATGATGCTGTTTTCCATGTCCAGTGTGAACTTCAGGTTGCCCAGCAGCTTCGCCGCGTTCGGGCAGGCTTGTGGATAACCCTTGCGCGTCAGGGTGTACACCTGGCCTTTGCTGCCGAACCATTTTTCCCCGCCCGTGAGGTAGTGCATCTTCAGCTTCACATTCATCGGGTGTGGCGTCCAGCCTAGGAAGGTGATGAATTGCTGCTTCTTCACGGCGCGGTCGACCTGCGTCAGCATCGCCTGCTCGCTGGATTCGACCAGTTTCCACTGGCCAAGGTCGAACTCATTGTTGTCGATGATCTGTTTGAGCGACAGGTTGGCCGGTGCGCCGGAACCGATGCCGTACAGCTTCTTGTCGAACTGGTCGGCGTGCTTGTGCAGGTCGGCGAAATCCTTGACCCCGGCATTCCAGACGTAGTCCGGCACGGCCAAGGTGAACTCGGTGCCTTCCAGGTTGCGCGACAACTGCTGCACATCCCCATTGGCGACGAACTTGTCATGAAAGCCCTGTTGCGCCGGCATCCAGTTGCCAAGGAAGGCATCCACACGGCCGTCTTTCAGGCCGCCGTAGATGATCGGCACCGCCAGGCTGTCGATCTTCACCTGGTAGCCCAGACTTTCCAGTAGCAGCCGGGCCACGGCGTTGGTCGTGGCTATGTCGCTCCAGCCAGGGTCGGCCATTTTTACCGTGCTGCATTGTGCATCGTCGTCGGCGGCGTGGGCCGGGGTGATACCCAGGCCCAAGGCCAGGGTGAGTACGGCGGCGGAAAACGTGTGCATGGCGGCCTCTTCTCAATCCAGGGGGGCGGGCTGTGGGTAACGTGCCTTGCGCTCGAGGTCGTCGAGATCAATGTGGTTACGCATGTACTGTTGGCTGGCATCGACCCATGGTTGATGGTCCCAGCTGTGCAGCTTGCCGGTAGCCAGCGCTTCGGCCACCAGGCGGCGACGGCGCTGGCTGGCCAGTACCTGCTGGCGCAAGCTGGGCATGTCCCAACGCTGTCGGGCTTCATCGACGAACGCCTGCAGCAGTGCCTGGTGGTCCGGGCTGCTGGCGAGGTTCTCCCGCTCGTGCGGGTCGCGGTCAAGATCATAGAGTAGGCAAGGGTCGTCTTCGCCGTACACGAATTTGAAAGGCCCGCGGCGGATCATCATCAGCGGCCCGACAGTGCCTTCGGCCATGTATTCGCCGATCACTTCGTCGTGGCCGCCCTGCCCTCGCAGGTGGCCAAGCAGTGAGCGGCCATCCAGATGCAGGGTGTTATCCACAGCCCCGCCCGCCAATTCGACCAGGGTCGGTAACAGGTCACAGGTCGATACCGAGGCGCTGACACGGCTGGCGGCAAAGCGCTGCGGTGCATGGACCAGCAGTGGCACCCGCGCCGACATCTCGAACCAGTGCATCTTGTACCAAAGGCCACGCTCGCCGAGCATGTCGCCGTGGTCGCCGGAGAACACGATCAGGGTGTCGTCGGCCAGGTCGCACTCTTGCAAGGTCTGCAGCAGCTTGCCGATGTTGTCGTCGATGTAGCTGCAGGCGCCGAAATAGGCCCGGCGTGCATCGCGGATCTTGTCCACGGGCAGCGGTTTGTTCCACAGGTCATAGACCTTGAGCAGGCGCTGCGAATGCGGGTCCAGTTCTGCCTGGCTGAATTCGGTACCAGGCATGGGGATATCCACACCCTCATAGCGGTCCCAGTAGTGCTTGGGAATGGTGTACGGATCGTGTGGGTGGGTCATCGACACGGTCAGGCAAAACGGCCGGCCGTCGTTCTCGCGCACGTGGTCGTAGAGGTACTGGCGCGCCTTGAACACCACCTCCTCGTCGAAATCCAGCTGGTTGGTACGCACGCAGGGGCCTGCCTGCAGTACCGAGGACATGTTGTGGTACCAGCTTGGGCGCACATCCGGCTCATCCCAGTTCACTGCCCAGCCATAATCGGCCGGGTAGATGTCGCTGGTCAGGCGCTCCTCGTAACCATGCAGCTGGTCCGGGCCGCAGAAATGCATCTTGCCCGACAGCGCCGTGCGGTAGCCCAGGCGGCGCAGGTAGTGGGCGTAGGTCGGCACGTCGGCGGGGAAATCGGCAGCATTGTCGTAGGCACCGATGCGGCTTGGGAGCTGGCCGCTGACCAAGGTGAAGCGCGACGGCGCACACAGGGGGCTGTTGCAGTAGGCTGAATCGAACACCACGGCCTGCTCGGCCAGGCGGCTGAGGTGCGGCATCTGAATGGGTGAAGGCCCATAAATGGGCAGCAGGGGTGCGGCCATTTGGTCGGCCATGATGAACAGGATATTCGGGCGTGTCATGCTGGCTTCCATCGTTGAAGGTTATGCGAACCGCTTGCCTATCAAGATGCGACTGTGGATAACATGGGTAAAGCCCATGGCGGGCAATGACTGGGATTAGCCAAGCTTATGTTTGAGCGCTTTGCCGAACTGTCGTTGGATACGTTGCGGGTGTTCGAGGCCGCGGCCCGTTTGCGTGGCTTCACTGCGGCGGCCCTGGCGCTGGGCACCACCCAGCCTGCGGTAAGCCAGCAGGTAAAACGGCTGGAGGCGCAGTTGGGCACACGCCTGTTCGATCGGGTGTACCGCGGGATCGAACTCACCGAGGCCGGCCAGCTGTTGTTCGAGCATGTGCACCAAGGGTTGCAGGCCATGGACGAAGGTATTGCCCAGGTCAGTGGGCGCGGCCAGCGTGAAGTGCTGCAGGTGGCCACCGACTTCGCGTTCGCGGCGTTCTGGCTGATGCCGCGCCTGCAGCGCTTTCACGAGGCTTATCCACACGTGGATGTCAGCCTGGTGACCGGTGAGCGCAGCCAGGGCATGTTGCGCCCGGACATCGATGTGGCCGTGCTGTTTGGTGATGGGCGCTTTCATCAGGGCGAAAGCCGCTGGTTGTTCGATGAGGAGGTTTTCCCGGTGTGCAGCCCCCGCCTGATTCAGGGCAAACCCATGTCCGCCGTGGCTTTGCAGCGCTTGCCGTTGTTGCACCTCAAAGGTGAGCAGGCCAGCCGCTGGTTTGACTGGGCGGGTGTGTTTCGCGGGTTTGGCGTGGCCAGCCCACCGCCAGCCGGGCAACTGCGGTTCGATAACTATACGCTGCTGATACAGGCGGCGATTGCCGGGCAAGGGGTGGCAATTGGCTGGGGGCACCTGGTGGATGGGCTGGTCGAGCAGGGTTTGCTCTGCCGGCCACTGGAGGGCAGCCTGCGCTCGGAACGCGGTTATTATGCGGTGTTGCCGCCGCGCAAACGCCGGGGCGCGTTGATCGAACGGTTCGTAGGTTGGTTGGAGCACGAGCGAAGCCGGTAAGGGTGAGTTCGGCGCAGAGTCACGCGGGCTTTGGGCCCAGGAGGTATCGTGCAGAGGATCAAGGGTTACCACGCCCACATTTACTATGACGCAGCGACCCTGGAGCAGGCTCGGGCGCTGTGTGAGGAAGCGGCGCGGCTGTTTCCCGTGAGCATGGGGCGCATGCACCAGAAGCCGGTGGGCCCGCACCCGGACTGGAGCTGCCAGCTGGCTTTCGGTCCGGAAGTGGTGGGGGTGGTGTTGCCTTGGTTGGCACTGCATCGCCAGGGTTTGGTGGTGTTCATGCACCCGCTGACCGGTGATGAACTGGCGGACCATCGGGACCATGCGATCTGGATGGGGGCTGTGAGGCCGTTGAACCTGTCGGTTTTTGGGGGCTGAACCTTCAGTGCTCGTGTTGTGCTCATCGCTGGCAAGCCAGCTCCCACGGGGATCGCATCAGGGCTGACAGGTGTTTGCCACAAGGTATGCAGCGCCTGTTAGAGCGAGCGCCGCCCGCGCGGCGCATCGCGAGCTGCGCTCGCTCCTACGTTTGTTTCGGGCCAATTATTCCTGTGGGATTTGCGCGCGAACGCCTTGGCGCATGCCTCAAAATCGCGTCGTACTAACAAGGCGTCCGCGCGCATCTGGCACAGGGGTTACTGGCCCGAAACAAACGTAGGAGCGAGCGCAGCTCGCGATGCGCCGCGCGGGCGGCGCTCGATCTCACAGGCACTGAAGATGCAGCGGCTACCCTTGCCAGGAACCATAGAATCTCCCACAGGTACAGCGCCACCCTCAGGCCCTGTGAAATCCTTGTGGGAGCTGGCTTGCCGGCGATGAAGGCGACGCCGGTCAGCGACGGGCGCCGCGCACCCCTTCCGCCAGTGCCGAGCACAGGCTCAACACATCGCTCACCGCCTGTTCGGCCGTGTTGGCCTGGGCAATCTTGTCGACCAGCGCCGAGCCCACTACCACGCCATCGGCCAGCCGGGCGATGTTCGCCGCCTGCTCTGGGGTGCGAATGCCGAAGCCAACGCTGATCGGCAGGTCGGTATGCCGACGCAGGCGGGCAATGGCTTCGGTCACGTGCTCGGTGGTCGCCGAGCCGGCCCCGGTCACACCGGCCACGGACACGTAGTAGACGAACCCGGAGCTGCGCGCCAGCACACGCGGCAGGCGCGCGTCGTCGGTGGTCGGAGTGGTCAGGCGGATGAAGTCGATACCCGCAGCCTGGGCCGGGGTCGCCAGTTCTGCATCGTGCTCTGGCGGCAGGTCGACGATGATCAGGCCATCGACGCCAGCCTGCTTGGCTTCATTCACGAACGCTTCCACGCCAAAACGGTGGATCGGGTTGTAGTAGCCCATCAGCACGATCGGCGTGGTGTGGTTGTCCACACGGAATTCACGAACCATCTGCAGGGTCTTGGCCAGGTTCTGGCCCGCTTCCAACGCGCGCAGGGTAGCGAGCTGGATGGCTACGCCATCGGCCATCGGGTCGGTGAATGGCATGCCCAGTTCGATCACATCGGCGCCTGCAGCAGGCAGACCCTTGAGGATCTGCAGCGAGGCGTCATAGCCCGGGTCGCCTGCGGTAACGAAGGTGACCAGTGCCGAGCGGCCTTCGGCTTTCAACTCGGCGAAGCGTTGTTCTAGACGGCTCATGCCTGTTTCTCCTGGGTGGCCATGTGGCTCATGACGGTTTGCATGTCTTTGTCGCCGCGGCCCGACAGGCAGATCACCATCAGGTGGTCCTTGGGCAGCTGCGGGGCGCGCTTGATTGCCTCGGCCAGGGCGTGGGCGCTTTCCAGGGCCGGGATGATGCCCTCCAGGCGGCACGTGGCGTGGAACGCATCCAGCGCTTCGTCATCGGTGATGCTGACGTATTCAACGCGCTTCACCTCATGCAGGTAGGCATGCTCGGGGCCGATGCCCGGGTAGTCGAGGCCGGCCGAAATCGAGTGAGCGTCGGTAATCTGGCCGTCATCGTCCTGCAACAGATAGGTGCGGTTGCCGTGCAGTACGCCGGGCACACCGCCGTTCAGGCTGGCAGCATGCTTGTCGGTGTGCACACCGTGGCCGCCGGCTTCAACGCCGATGATCTGGACGCTTGGCTCTTCGAGGAACTCATGGAACAGGCCCATGGCGTTGGAGCCACCCCCCACGCAGGCGACCAGGCTGTCCGGCAGGCGGCCTTCCTTTTCCTGCAACTGGGCACGGGTTTCCTTGCCGATGATCGACTGGAAGTCGCGGACCATTGCCGGGTATGGGTGCGGGCCCGCCACGGTGCCGATCAGGTAGAACGTGTCGTCGACGTTGGTCACCCAGTCGCGCAGCGCTTCGTTCATGGCGTCCTTGAGGGTGCCGGTGCCCGCGGTAACCGGAACGATCTCGGCGCCCAGCAGCTTCATGCGGAACACGTTGGCCTGCTGGCGTTCGATATCGGTGGCGCCCATGTAGATCACGCAGGGCAGGCCGAAGCGCGCAGCGACGGTAGCGGTCGCCACGCCGTGCATGCCGGCGCCGGTTTCGGCGATCAGGCGTTTCTTGCCCATGCGCTTGGCCAGCAGCACCTGGCCGATGCAGTTGTTCACCTTGTGCGCGCCGGTGTG
The DNA here is from genome assembly GCF_003205245.1 of Pseudomonas sp. MB-090624. Lineage (NCBI taxonomy): Bacteria > Pseudomonadati > Pseudomonadota > Gammaproteobacteria > Pseudomonadales > Pseudomonadaceae > Pseudomonas > Pseudomonas sp. MB-090624. The sequence continues at coordinate 11,155 of NZ_QJRK01000081.1, forward strand.
GTTGAGCTCTTCACGCTTGAAGAAGATCTTGGCGCCGCCGCAGTGTTCGGTCAGGCGCTCGGCGAAGTACAGCGGGTTGGGGCGGCCGATGTAGTCGCGCTGGAAGTAGGCCAGCTCTTCGAGGAATTGCGGGTCGGCCTTGGCCGCTTCGTATTCCCGGGCCAGGTCCAGCACAAGTGGCATCAGGGTTTCGGCCACATAGCGGCCGCCGAACGAGCCGAACAGGCCATTGGCGTCGGGGCCGGGGCGGTATTGGGACTGGGTCATGGGGCGCTCCAGGGCGTAGGCAATGAGTGATGGGCTTTACTCTAACCACGACAGGCCCGGCTGAAAACCGATAAGATTGCGCAAACTTGTCAGGAAAACTCACAGGTAATGGCCCACGACCTCCCTCCCCTCAATGCCCTGCGTGCCTTCGAGGCTACTGCCCGGCTTAACAGCGTCAGCCAGGCGGCTGAGGCATTGCACGTTACCCATGGTGCCGTGAGCCGGCAGATCAAGGTGCTTGAGGAGCATCTGGGGGTGGCGTTGTTCGTCAAGGAAGGGCGTGGCATCAAACTCACAGATGCCGGGCTGCGCCTGCGCGATGCCAGTGGCGAGGCGTTCGACCGCTTGCGCAGCGCATGTGCGGAACTGAGCCGCGACACCCGCGAGGCCCCGTTCGTACTGGGTTGCTCAGGCAGCCTGCTGGCGCGCTGGTTCATCCCGCGGTTGGGGCGTTTGCAGGCAGACTTGCCAGAGCTGCGCCTGCACCTTTCAGCCGGTGAGGGTGACCTTGATCCAAGGCGGCCAGGGCTGGATGCGCTATTGGTGTATGCCGAGCCCCCGTGGCCGGCAGACATGCAGGTGCATGTGTTGGCCGAGGAGCGTATCGGCCCGGTGCTGAGCCCGCACTTCGCCGGTTACCAGCGCTTGCAGGGGGCGCCAGCCAAAGCTTTGCTCGAAGAAGCCGTGTTGCACACCACCTCGCGGCCACAGGCTTGGCCGACCTGGGCAGCGCAGCAGGGCCTGGAGCCGGCTGCCATGCACTACGGGCAGGCTTTCGAGCACTTGTATTACCTGTTGGAAGCTGCGGTGGCGGGACTGGGCGTGGCGATCGCGCCGCAACCCCTGGTCGCCGATGACCTGCGGGCGGGCCGCCTGAGTGCGCCGTGGGGCTTTTCACCGACCCCGGCGGCGCTGGCGCTGTGGGTACCTCGGCGCGCCGCTGACGGGCGCGCCGAGCAACTGGCGCAATGGTTGCGGGCAGAACTGCTAGGGCAGAGCGCTTAGTTGCGCTTGCACAGCAGGTAAGCTGCCAGCAGGCCCAGGGCGCCGATGGCTACACCGGCAGTGGTGTACGGGTGCTCCTGGGCATAGTCGCGGGTGGCGATGCCGGTCTGGCGGGTACGCTCCTTGACTTCCTCATAGGCATCGCTCAGCAGGCTGCGCGAATGGCGCAGGGCACTCTCGGCGTTGCTGCGCATGGCCTTGACTGATTTCTGGGTTTCTTCGGAGGCATCGTGCTTCAGGCTTTCCAGGCTTTTCAGCAGGCTTTCGATCTCTGCTTCCATGCTTTCCAGGGATGTTTTACGCAGCGAATTGCGGGGCATGTTGACTCTCCTTTGCAGTATGGACTCTATGAAGTGCGACCCTTGGGCTGCACGAAAGTGCGATCGAACTTTCGCCCGTGATGACAGCTCGCAGGTAAACCAGGCTCGCACTGCCAGGCTGAATATCACTGTTACCCAAGGAGAGCGCTCATGACCGATCATCACACCTACAAGAAGGTCGAACTGGTGGGGTCTTCGCCTACCAGTATCGAAGATGCGATCAACAATGCCCTGGCTGAAGCCGGCCAGAGCATCAAGCACATGGAGTGGTTCGAGGTGGCCGAGACCCGTGGCCATATTCGCGACAACAAGGTCGCGCACTTCCAGGTGACGTTGAAGGTGGGCTTCCGTATCGCCAATAGCTGAAACACAGCCAGGCTGGAACAGGTTGCACTGATGGGGTATTAGGAACAGGGCGCCCTGGTGGGCGCCCCTTTCTGGTTTCATCTGCACAAGGAATGCAAGTGATGAACAAACTGATACTGGCGCTGGGCCTGATGACGCTGGCCGGTGGCGCGATGGCGGCGGGCAAACCCTGCGAGGAGCTGAAAGCGGAAATTGCCGCCAAGCTCGATGCCAAGGGGGTTGTTGGCTACAAGCTGGAGATCGTCGAAAAGGGCGACCCGGCGGGCAAGGTGATCGGCAGCTGCGAAGGCGGCACCAAGGAAATCGTCTACCGCCGCGGCTGACGCGGTGGCCCCTTCGCGGGGGCACTCGCGAAGGGGTTCACTCGCTCTTCAAAGCCTGCGCCAGCAGCTCATAAGCGCGGATACGGTCTGCATGCTCGTACAGGTCACAGGTAAACATCAGCTCATCCGCCCCGGTTTGCTCCAGCAACACCTCCACTTTGGCGCGCACTTTCTGCGGGCTGCCGATCATCGCCAACCCTAGGAAGCTGCCTACCGCATCGCGTTCATGGGGCAGCCATAAGCCGTCCATGCTGGGTACCGGGGGTTTCTGCATCAGGCTCTGCCCGCGAATCAGCGCCAGAATGCGCTGGTACACCGAAGTGGCCAGGTATTCGGCCTGTTCATCGGTTTCGGCAACCACCATGGGAATGCCGAGCATCACATAGGGTTTGTCCAGCGTGGTGGACGGTTTGAAGTGGTTGCGATACACGCGGATTGCCTCGTGCATGTAACGCGGCGCGAAGTGCGAGGCGAAGGCATAGGGCATGCCGCGCATACCGGCCAGTTGCGCGCTGAACAGGCTGGAGCCCAGCAGCCACATGGGCACATCGGTGTCCTGCCCAGGCACAGCGATCACTTTTTGATCATCGGTTCGGGGGCCAAGGTAGCGTGACAGCTCTTCGACGTCGTCCGGGAAATCGTCTGGGCTGCCGGCGCGGTCTCGGCGCAAGGCGTATGCAGTCATCTGGTCGGAGCCCGGCGCACGGCCAAGGCCGAGGTCGATGCGCCCCGGGTACAGGCTGGCGAGGGTGCCGAACTGCTCGGCGATCACCAGTGGCGCATGGTTGGGCAGCATGACCCCGCCGGAGCCTACGCGAATGCTCGAAGTGCCCCCGGCAAGGTAGCCGATAAGCACCGAGGTCGCCGAGCTGGCGATGCCGTCCATGTTGTGGTGTTCGGCCACCCAGAAACGGTTGTAGCCGAAGCGTTCGACATGCTGCGCCAGGTCCAGCGAGTTGCGCAGCGACTGCGCCGGGCCGGCGTCGGCGCGAACGGGCACAAGGTCGAGGGTGGAAATCTTCAGGTCACGTAGCTGCGTCATGGGGCCTCCGCAAGAATGATTGGCCAGAGGCCTTTATGACTCTGTATGGGCGTAATCGTTGGATTCAATGGGGGGTGCGCAATTGCTCTGAACTTGCCGGGCGTACCTGACCTCTGAACCCATAGGCACGTAACCGAGTGACAAGGAGGCATCATGAAGAAGACAGCATCGGCGATCTGGCAAGGTGGTTTGAAGGACGGTAAAGGGCTGCTTTCAACCGAAAGCGGCGCCCTCAAGCAGAACCCTTATGGCTTCAACACCCGTTTCGAGGACACGCCGGGTACCAACCCAGAGGAACTGATCGGTGCGGCGCATGCGGGCTGCTTCTCGATGGCGCTGTCGATGATGCTCGGCGAGGCCGGGCTCACCCCGGACCGGATCGACACGGCGGCGGAAGTCACCCTCGACAAGCAGCCTGATGGTTTTGCCATTACCGCTGTACACCTGGTGTTGCGAGCCAAGGTGCCAGGCGCCAGCGAGGCGCAGTTCATGGAAATAGCCAACAAGGCCAAAGCAGGCTGCCCGGTGTCGAAGGTGCTCAACGCCAAGATCAGCCTGGATGCGGCGTTGGTGGGCTGAAGCGGCGCAACGATGGCAGTTTGCTGTAGTCTAACCAACGTCGGCAGCAATACTGCCTTTTCAGGAGCCGTTCCATGATTCGCGTAGCAATCGCCGTGTTCGCTTCGCTGGTCGCCACATCTGCGCTGGCGGCGGTCAAGCCGTGCGAGGAACTGAAAGCCGAGATCGAGGCCAAGATCCAGGCCCAAGGGGTGGCTTCGTACACCCTGGAGATCGTGCCTAACAGTGAGGTCCAGGACCCGAATATGGTGGTCGGGACGTGCGACGGCGGGACCAAGAAGATCATTTACCAGAAGAATGATCGCTAGCGCTCGAGCATGAGTGGCCGCTTCGCGGCCCATTTGCGACAAAAGCCCGCTTCCACAGGCCCCTGTAGGAGCGGCCTTGCGTCGCGATGGGCTGCGCAGCAGCCCCTGACTCGCAGCCCCCCTACCGGCAGCACCCCCTACC
>NZ_QJRK01000082.1:0-15325 GCF_003205245.1 Pseudomonas sp. MB-090624
CACACGAGGTTTGGAAGATACCCCGCGGCGGCTCCTCGGCAGGTTCGACCACAGGTGCGGTGCAAGCATGTTCGGTACCACCCGGATGTCTCGGTGCATGCCGCTGAGCGCATTACCCAGGGCCTCGGTCGTGACCACCAGCCGATCACACAGCCCGATGGCTTCTCGCAAGTGCTGCTCGATATCCGCTGGCTTGTTCCTGCCGTGGGTATTCTTGACCGGGGTACTGATCACATAATCGTCGATTTCGAATACCCGCCGGGCATTGCTGAAACGCGCAATCCGTTCGATTTCCTGAACCGACTCACGATTGTGACGTAACTGCACCACGACAACATCGGGGGCCATTCGCGCCAACTGCGCCGTACTCATCGATTCGTAGCTGGAAAAGCCCGTAATCAGCCCAGCCTGCTCAAGCTGCAACAAAGGTTCGGTAACGCGATAATGACCAATCGCCGAGTCGTTGATCGGCAACCCTAACACGCTCGGAACCACCCGTGAAATCAGCGGGTTCCATGAGCCCCGCAAGGTGGGTGTAAGGCTGAAGTCCGCAGACAACAGGCTGAGGTTGACGTTATACGCAGGGTCGCGCACCAGTGCCGGCAGCCAACGTTCACAGAAGCGATACTGCTCATCTTCGCGCACGCTGCGCCGACCATCATCATTCGCTTGCGCCATTAGGCTGACGGCAGCTTGCTGCAATTGCGCGTAAGGGGTCCAGACCATCAGGTAACCCTGGGCAGCAGCGCGCAGGCACAGGTCTACATCCCCCAGCCCCTGCGAATGATTCTTCTCGTCGAAACCCTGCAGACTGTCGATTACCTCTCGCCGAAGCATCATGCAATCCTGGCTCAGAGCCGACCAGTTCTGTACTACCTGCAATCGCTGCAAGTAGCCACGCGCCTGACCCGACTCGCCACCGAATGCCGCCTGCGCACCCCGACCCACCCCCAGCACCATGCCCGCGCTGGCAATGTTGCCCTGGCTGTCGAACAGCTTGCCGCCCACCGCGGCGACTTCCGGGCGGCCGGCATGGTTGAGCAACTCATCAAGCCAAGTGTCGTTCAGCACACAATAGCTGCACCCCAGCGTAACCAGATAGTCGCCCAGACTGGCTTGAACCGCATGGTTGAGCATATGCGCGACCGAGCATTCCCCCGCCACTGGCAGGATTCGCAACATTGAGGAAAACCCTTGCATCCGCCGCAACCAGTCCGATGCTGCCGGCGTTACCCGATCATCGTGCACGACGATGATCTCGTAGCGCTCATAGGCGGTATGCTGCAATACGCTTTCGAGAGTCGCCTGCAAACCTGCCTGCCGCTCATCGACGCACACCAGCACGGACACGAGTGGCTGTTGCTCATGCAGGTAATCGATACGATTGAGCAGTGCCATCTCATCATGACGGATCTGGTGGGCAACGCCCAGTCGGCTCAAATGCGCGGCAACAACCAGCTCGCTTTCTTCCGCCACATCGCGCGAAGACAACCACTGCGCGTAATCAGCGCCAGACTGGACCTGAATTTCTGGAATATGTTCTACCGCCTGGGGACCAACATTCTCGACGAGGCGCCAGACCAGATCATGGGTGGCCAGCGCACGATATCGACCATCGAGCCCGCCAAGGGCCAACACCCATTCACGCCGTAACGCCAGGGTACGCCCTAGATACGGATAGGAACGATACAGATCGAGATTGAAATCCGGCTTGAACACCGGTTCACACGGCCCGTCTTCCTTGAGGCCGCCCTCATCACTGTACAGGCAGCCCACGGAAGATTGCAGCGCCGCGCGCTCGGCCATGACCAGCAGAGCGGTCGGCGCAAGCTTGTCTCCCGACTGCAGCAGGTAGATCCAATCGGCAGCATCCAGCCCGCCTATGATTTCATTCAGTTGGCGCGTCCAGTCCGTAGCCGGCGCTAGGCTTACGCGACCAGCTTGTGCCGCCAAATCCAGCTCGCTGACCACTATGGTAGTGGTGGCGCCATAGTGCTGAGCTGCAATACTCGCCAACGTCACCTCAAGCCCCTTCGAATCGCCATCGAGGTCGCGCACGATCACCGCGATACGCGGCCGCACGGGCCACGCGGCAACCACATCTGAGGTCATCCGCAGTTGCGCACTACTTAACTGCCGGTCCTGCAGCCATTGGCGGTAAAAAGCTTCATAACTGTCGCTGTTGCTACCAACCCTGCCATTGAGGCGACACTGCCAAGTCGACAAGGTGCGCAACAGGCACAGTTCCTGCCACTGCCGAGGCACTTCAGACACTCGCGCCATTTCAACAAAGCGCACCCAGCCGGAAGCAACTGGTGCATCTCCACCGCGGGCCTTGAGCATCTGCGTGAGCCACCCCCACTCCTGCTGCGTGGATGCCTTGACCGAGTCATCCAGGCTGAGTCGCTCCGGGTGCAGGCGCTCGATAATAGCAGCGCTGCGCATGACGGCGACTTCACCGTGACGCATCAGACAAACGAACAACACCAGATCAAGCAGTGCCTCGAACTGTTGTTCCTGATTGATAAGAACCTTGAGGATCTCCGCGGCTTCGCGTCTATAGAACAGCGCCGACGAAAAATTGCCAAGGAAGTTGACCGGGCTGCCCGCCAGGATCGCCAGCACATCGGACCCCTTGAACATGCTGTCGGTGTTGGCGAACGCCACGTTCTGCAGGCGCTGAGGCAAGACGAAGTCACCCGCATCGCAGAACACCCGCTGAGCGAGCGACACTTTGACTTCGGCATGCTGGAAAGCGGCAGCCTGCTGCTCCACGCAGCGCGCCAGCAAGCGGTCGTCGTCACACAGCACTTTGACCAGTTCGCCCTGAGCAGCTTCGAGCAAGGCCAGCACGTTGGCTGCCAAACCCAAACGCCTCGGGTTGCGCCGATAGTGCACACGCCCAGGCAGTCGTCCACTGGCGACCTCGACCATAGCTTCGATTGCAGAACCTTCGCTATCGTCCCCGATCAGTATTTCAAGATTCGGGTAAGTCTGGTCCAGCGCACTCTTCAGCGCCTCGTTGAAATAACGTGGGTTAAACGCAGGAATGACGATACTGACAAGGGGCTGTTGGTTCACGTTGATGACCTTTAAAAAAAATGCGCCGCACCTGAGGGTGACGACGCATGCTTGATAACGCAGGCCGCGTTATCAGATGTAATTGACCAGCGAAAGCCCGGCCACCTTGGCATAGGCCTGCAAAGAGGCCTGTAACATGTTGGTCTGCATCTGCAGGCGCAACATGACCTCGGCTGGGTCGCTCTCACGGATCGAGCTTTGAGTCTTGGCGTTTTCGGTACCCAATGCTTCGTTGGTTTCAGCCTGGACATCCAGCGCCTGGCCGCGCCCGCCAATAGAACTGACCGACGAAGACACTTGGTTGATCGCGCTGCTGACGTTGCCAACGGCCGAATCCAACGACGCCAGGAAGTTCTGCCGAGCTGTCGCGTCGCCGTCCTGCGGGGTACTCAGTGCAGCGCGCAGTTTGCTGATGGTATCGAGCACATTCTGGGTTTGATGGGTATCAACCTTGACCCCGAACGAGTCTCCGGCGCCAGGCGCGGCAGACAGCTCGAAGCTGACCCCCAGGGCGCTCGCGGTGGTGCCATTGGGCCCACCCAGTGTTCCGGAGGCAACCGGGCGGCTGTCTTCAGTCACAGGTGACGCGTACAACTCAAAAGCGTTGGCACCGGTAAACTTCAACACTGCGCCGCCGGCAGGAAACGCCGCTTTGTAAACATCTTGATCCGTGATGGTAGCGCCAGTGACCTGTGCCGAGGAGCTATTGCCAGGGCTCCGTGTACCGGACACTTCATCGGCCTTGGAGCTCAAACTGAACGAATGTCCTGCAATGACCGCATCCTCGTTGCCTTTGTCACCCTCTTTGAAGTTGACGTCCAGGCGTAGATCGACACCTCGGAAACTGATGGTGGCGTTGTCGCTATCAGGATCGAATTTGCCGCCCTGACTGGCTTCCAGCGTCACGTCATTGCCATTGGCATCGGTGATCTTGTATTCGGTGCTGCTGGTGAATTCGATGGTGTAAGGTTCGCCGCTGCGGAACTGATCATTGAAGGCGGAGTTCCCGGAAACCTGGCCATTGGACAGGCTGATGCGGCCATCATCAGTGGCCGGCGCGGTCAGCGTAGTCTCGCTGCGGCTGGTATTCAGTGCTTGTTCGAAAGCATCGTAACCGGTTTCGTTGGCCGCTAGGCTAAGCATGTCACCAACCTGAAGATTGAGCTTGCCCTGATCACCCTGGTAACTGTAGGTACCGTCTGCATTACGCACATACGGTGGCGTATCGCCCCGGGAGCCGGAGAAAATGTATTTGCCGCTCTCGTCCCTGCTGTTCATAAGGTTGAACAGTTGATCCTCCAGCGAAGCCAGTTCATCAGCGTTGGCCTTGCGATCGGCATCGGTAAAGGCGCCGTTACCCGAGCTCACCGCCAACTCGTTGACCCGCTGCAAAATGTTCCCGATCGAATTCAGGGTGCTCTCGGCCGTGCCCAGCGCATTGCGCACGTTGGTAATGTTGCTGCCGTACTGCTTCAACATGTTCTGCTGCTGCTCCAACTGCAACAACCGCGCCGCGCCCACCGGATCATCCTTGGCCGAGCGCACGCGAATGCCATCGCTGGCCTCCTGCTGAGTCTTCACCGTCTTGGCGAAGTTGCTCTGATAGTTGGCACTATTGGTGTTGTAGAACTGGGAAGTCGAGATGCGTACGCTCACGATCTAAGGCTCCTTAAAGGCTGTTGATCAGGGTGGCGAAGGTTTCCTGGGCCGCCTTGATGATCTGCGACGACGCGGTGTAGTACTGCTGGAACTTGATCAGGTTACCGGTCTCTTCATCGATCGACACACCCGACACACCGTCGCGGCTGTCCTGCGCAGAAGTGTGGAGCGCGCTGGTAGCATCGCCGTCCATCTGCGCCTGCCCGGCCTTGCCACCAACGCCGGATGCCAGCTTGGCGTAGGCATCAGTGAAGCTGATACCCTTGCCATTGGCCCCCACCTCGACCGTAGGCTTGGTCTGCAAATCGATCACCGACTGGCTGTTGCGGTTGTCCGCAGAACCTGCGCCGGTCAACGCCACGGTGTAACTGTCGCCATTTTGCGGGGCGCCGGAAACGTTCATCTCGAAAGTGAAGCTGCTACCCAGCGAGTTGCCGTTCCCATCGACCATTGGTACCGATAGCTGCAGCTTGTTGTCTTGGCCCGGCACGATGGTGCCGCTGCCAATCTCGGTGCCCTTGGCGTCATACATTTTGTAGGCCTGAGGGGAGGTACTGTTGTCACCGAAAACGAGCTTGACCGGGGTGGAATACTTCAGGCCGGTCTGCAACAACGAACGCTGGGCTGCATCGGAGATGTCCAGCTCGGATGTCAGGGTCGGCTGGGTTATGACGCCAGTCCCCTTATTGCCAGAACCGCTGGTGGCGCTCAGCGGCGCGGCAAGCGCCAAGCGTTTGGGGTCGGTCAGAACCGTCTCGATATTGGCTGCGGCGTTGCGGGTGGGTGTGATCTTGAAACTGTCACCCGCGCTCAGGCCTCCGCCATTGAGGGCAAGGGTGAAACCGTCGATCACCGGGGCCGGGTCATCATCGAGGCTGTAGCTACCCATGTCGGTGCCATCGGGCAACTTGCGGACCGTGTACTGCTTGTCGCTGGTGAAGGTCACCTGATAATCGCTGGTGGTCAGCTTACCGGTATCCTTGATGGTCACATCGAGGTTGCCTGAGCCTGGGCTGTTGTTCTGCTTGGCGATACTGCGCTGGCTGATAGCCGCAGCGCTGTTGATATCACCAAACAAGGTCGCCCCGAAATCACCATTTTTGTCGATGCCCTGGGCCAACTGGCTATTGATGGCATCGGCAACTACCAAGGCAACACGCCCCAGCTCGTTGAGCGCAGGGTCGAGCGTTTCCGAGCGATAGCGGATCAAACCGCCAAGTTCGCCACCGCTGGTGGTGCTGGTGATATCCATCTTGGTCGAACCGCGATTAAGGATCAGACTCATGCGGGTCGGGTCCGTCGCGCTTGGCGCCACCCCCAAGGTCTGTGTGGTCTTGCCCAGCACCAGCGCCTGGCCATTCTTCAGGTAAATATCGTAGTTACCGTCGCGCTCGACCACATCGGCGCCAATCAATTTGTTCAGCTCACGTACCGCACCATCACGCTGGTCGAGCAGGTCATTGGGCTGGCCGGAGATTGCGCTGACGCGAGATATCTGCTCATTCAGATCAGCGATGGTCTTGGTCAGGCTGTTAACCTGATCGGTGAGCGACGCCATGTTAGCGTTGAGGTTGCTGTTTTGCTGGTTGAGCTGCGCCGACAGCGTGTTGAAGCGCTTGGCCAAGGACTGCGCGCTGGTTAACAGCAACTGCCGCGAGGCGTCCTCGGTGGGCTTGGCCGCAGAGTCCTGCATGGCAGTGAAGAAACTTTGCAACGCTGCGGTGATACCGGTATCGCTACTCGACAGGGCAGTATCCAGCGGGGTGATCTGGTTAAGGTACGTGCTCGCCTCACTACTGAGCGACGTTGTAGTACGCAGCTGGTTCTCGAGGAACGCGTTATACACTCGACGCACATCGGCCAAAGTAGTGCCACTGCCAATAAAGACCTGGCCGACCTGCTGACCGCCCTTGCTCTTCTGTACGTTCTGCTGGCGCGAGTAGCTCTCGACGTCGGCATTGGCAATGTTGTTACCGAGGGTATACATCCCCGACTGCGCGGCACCCAGCCCCGACATACCAATGTTGATCAGACTCGCCATGGTTTCCTACCTTTAAATTTTCGTTGCGGTACCGAGCAGTGCGTAGTGCTCGTACGACTTCATCTGTTTTGCTATCTGCGAGATCTTGCTGGCGTAATTCGGGTCGGTGGCGTACCCGGCCTTTTGCAACTCTTGCACGAACTGTTCAGGTTTATCGGCGGCTTTCACCGCATCTTGATAGCGCGAATTGTTCTGCAACAGGTTTACCAGGTCATGGAAGCTGTCCTGATAGGAATCGTACGAACGGAACGCTGCCGTCTCCTTGACGAACTGGCCATCGCGGAACTCGCTGGTAATCGCTCTCGCCTCGCCGCCCTCCCAGTTGCCAGTTGCCTTGATGCCAAACAGGTTGTGGCTGCTACTGCCGTCGCTGTTGCGCATCACCGACTTGCCCCAACCGGTTTCCAGCGCGGCCTGGGCTACCAGATAGCGAGGGTCGATACCAATGCGCTTGGCGGCCTGCTCAGCCATCGGCAGCATGGTGGCGACAAATTCATCGCTGTCGGCGAACGCCTTTTTCGGCGCCAGCGGCGGCTGGGCCACGGCGCGACCGACAATACGCAGGCCGTTGTCCGGCACGGCAAAGACCTTGGCCGGTTGCTGGCCGTCACGGGCAGGTACGGCGGCGTTGTTCGGGCTGGCCGCCGACGGCACGATACCAGCCAATAGGCGGTCGGTGAGTTTGCTCGGCAAGGCCAGGCGCCGCGAATTGAGCGCCGCTACATCGTTGCGATTAGCGCTCGCCAGGGTTGCTTGCACGGGCTCAGCCACCTTGTTGCCCCATAGCGCCGGGGCGCGGCCTTCAACGTGCGGGAACGGGCTGGTATTGACCGATGCACTCTTCTTTTTCGACAACTGGCGCACCAACACGTCCTGCAGGCCGATACCGCCCCCCTCGCGGGACATGCTCACGGCCAATTGCTGGTCATACATGTCGCGATACTGCTTGACCGTTTCGGTGTTCATCGGGTTGTCGTCGGCCAGCACGTCGCTGGCCTTGCGCGAGGCCTTGAGCATTTCGCTGATGAATAGCGACTCGAACTCCTGGGCCACCTTGCGTACGTTGGCATCGCTGTCGCGGTCACCATGCTTGAGCGAACTGAGGCGATTGAGGTCGGTGTAAGCACCGCTGTCGCCGCTGCCAGAAACCAGGCTTTTGCTGTTCATCGGTGCCGTCCTCAGATCACGATCAGGTCGGCTTGCAAGGCGCCGGCCTGTTTCAGGGCTTCGAGGATGGCCATGAGGTCGCCAGGTGCCGCGCCCACCTGGTTCACGGCACGGACGATTTCATCCAGCGTGGTGCCTGGGCCGAACTTGAACATCGGCTTGGCCTCCTGCTCCGCATTGACCCGCGAGCGTGGCACCACGGCAGTCTGGCCGTTGGAGAGCGGGCCCGGCTGGCTGACGATCGGGTCTTCGGTAATGGTCACGGTCAGGCTGCCGTGGGTCACCGCCGCTGGCGAAACCTTCACGTTCTGGCCAATGACGATGGTACCGGTACGCGAATTGATGATGACTTTGGCCACCGCCTGGCCGGGATCGATTTCCAGGTTTTCCAGGACCGACAGGTAGTCCACGCGCTGGCTTGGGTCCATCGGCGCACTGACCCGCACCGAGCCACCGTCCACCGCCTGGGCCACACCCGGGCCCAGCAGGTCGTTGACTTTGTCGACGATACGTTTGGCAGTGGTGAAATCGGGGCGGTTCAGGTTCAAGGTCAGGGTATTGCCTTGGTTGAAGCCGCTTGGCACGGCCCGCTCCACGCTGGCACCACCTGGAATCCTACCCGCCGACGGAACGTTGACGGTGATCTTCGAGCCGTCACGGCCCTCGGCGTCGAAGCCGCCGACCACCAGGTTGCCCTGGGCGATGGCGTAGACGTTACCGTCAATCCCCTTGAGCGGGGTCATCAGCAGGCTGCCGCCGCGTAGGCTCTTCGAGTTACCGATCGAGGATACGGTTATGTCGACCACCTGGCCCGGCTTGGCGAACGGCGGCAAGTCGGCATGCACCGACACGGCAGCGACGTTTTTCAACTGCACGTTACCGGAGCCTGGCGGCACCTTGATGCCGAACTGCGACAGCATGTTGTTGAAGGTTTGCAGGGTAAACGGGGTCTGGGTGGTCTGGTCACCCGTACCGTTCAGGCCAACCACCAGGCCATAGCCAATCAACTGGTTGGAGCGCACGCCAGAAATACTGGCGATGTCCTTCAGGCGCTCGGCCTGGGCCACACAGGCACAGGACAGGAGCAGGGTTGCGGCAATCAGCTGCCTCACGTTGAACATGGTCATCCGTACTCAGAAAGGCCAAAGCGGGCTGAGGAAGAAGCGGTCCAACCAACCAGGCTGGCTGGCATCGGCGAACGAGCCGGTACCGGAGTAGGTAATGCGCGCGTCGGCCACACGGGTGGACGGTACGGTGTTATCGGTGGCGATGTCGTCGGCACGGACCATGCCGGCAATGCGGACCAGCTCCTCGCCGGTATTCAAGGTCATCCACTTCTCGCCGCGCACGGCGATGATGCCGTTGGGCAACACCTCGGCCACGGTAACGGTGATCGAACCCGTCAGGGTATTGCCCTGGGTCGCCTTGCTGTCGCCTTTGGTGGCGCGGTCACCGCTGTAACCGGCCTCCAGCGACAGATCACCACCGCCGAATGGGTTATTGGTGTTCGGCGAGCCTCCAAACAGCGAGGTCAGGCCAATATCGGTCTTGCTGGTCTTGGCGATCTGCGAGCCGGCGTTCTTGCTAGCCGATGTACGCTCGTTGAGGGTAATGGTAATGATGTCACCCACCCGGAACGCTTTACGGTCGCTGTACAGGTTCTGCTCGAAACCGGCCTGGTAGATCGAACCGTTGTTGGCCGCTGCCGGCAGTGGGGTGCGCGGCAGAACCGGCGCGTAGTACGGGTCGTTGGGCTTGGGCGTCGGCGCGACGCAACCTGCCAGCAACACCGCCCCCCCCAGGGCGAAAACGGACAACAGACGATTCATGACGCTTACCTCACGAGTGCAAAAAACTACCAGGCTCAGAGCTGCCGGCCTCAGAGCTGTTGAGTAACGAACGAAAGCATCTGGTCGGCAGTGGAGATGACCTTGGAGTTCATCTCGTAGGCGCGCTGAGTGGTGATCATGTTCACCAGCTCTTCTACGGTGCTGACGTTGGAGTTTTCCAGGGTCTGCTGCAGGGTGGTGCCGAAACCGTTCAGGCCCGGGGTGCCGACTTGCGGCGCGCCACTGGCCGCGGTTTCCAGGAACAGGTTGTCGCCGATTGCCTGCAGGCCGGCCGGGTTGATGAAATCGGCGGTCTGGATGTTGCCGATCACCTGCGCTGCAGGGTTGCCGGCGGTCGTGATAGACACGGTGCCGTCCTGGCCGACGGTAAAGGTCTGCGCGTCGTTAGGCACAACGATGGCGGGTTCCAGGGCAAAACCGTTGGCAGTGACGATCTGGCCGTCAGAGTTCAGGTGGAAGGTCCCGTCACGTGTGTACGAAACGGTGCCGTCAGGCTGCAGCACCTGGAAGAAACCACGGCCGTTGACCGCCATGTCCAACGGGTTCTCGGTCGTTTGCAGGCTACCCGTCTGGAAGTTTTTCTGCGTACCGACAATGCGCACGCCGGTACCGACCTGCAGGCCTGAGGGCAGTTCGCTGTCCTGGGTAGACTGTGCGCCAGGCTGGCGCTTGATCTGGTAGAGCAGGTCCTGGAATTCGGCACGATCACGCTTGAAACCGGTGGTCGAGACGTTGGCCAGGTTGTTGGAGATGACCGTGAGGTTAGTGTCCTGGGCGGACAGGCCGGTTTTAGCGACCCAAAGAGCCGGAAGCATTAGTGTTCTCCTCGTGCGCCTGTTTTACGGCACCCGTTCAAAAGTGATTAGCCGATTTGCAAAACACGCGCCATGGCTTCGTCGCCTTCCTTGGCCGCATTCATCATCTTCACGTGCAGTTCAAATTGACGCGACAGCGCCAGGACCGAGGTCATCTCTTCGACGGCGTTGACGTTGCTGCCCTCGAGAAAACCAGATACCACCCGCACGTTGACGTCGGCGTCGGCTGGCTGGCCAGAGGTGGTATGGATCATGCCATCGAGGCCTTTGGTAAGACCCTTGGTGTCCGGGTTGACCAGCTTTATACGGTCGACCTCGGCCATCACTCGCGGGTCTTCACCCATGGAACGAATGCTGATGGTGCCATCGGCGCCCACCTCCACCTTCTGTTCTGGCGGGATGGCAATCGGGCCGCCGTTGCCGATCACGGGCATGCCGTTGCCGGCACGCAGCACCCCCAAAGCATCGATATTCAGGCTGCCTGTACGAACATAGGCCTCGCTACCGTCCGGGGCTTGTACAGCGATGAAACCTTTGCCGGTTACCGTCACGTCCAGATCTCGACCAGTTTCGACCATCGGCCCTTCGCTGAAGTCGGTGGCCGGACGCTCGGTCATGGCAAAGGCGCGCGCCGGAAAGCTGTCGCCAAACACCGGCATCGAACGCGCCTGCTCCAGGTCACGCTGAAAACCGTTGGTGGAAATGTTCGCCAGGTTGTTGGCGTGGGCCTTCTGCGCCAGCGCGTTCTGGCTGGCGCCGGTCATGGCCACGTAAAGCATCTTGTCCACAGTCATCCTCCGCTGCACTGGCGCTCGTTTGCCGTACGCCGCTGCTTTACTGGCAAAGAAGCAAGTTCCGAACCAACTTTCTGAAATCGTGAAAAAGCCCATGAATACGGGCTTTTCGGGGGTCGTGTTCAAGTAGCGGACGCCGGTTATCCGGCGCCGGGTTGCCGATGGCGGCAAACTTGTACCGACCTCTTCGCGGGCGCGCCCGCTCCTACAGGTAGAGCGCTGGCCTTGAGGTCTGCGCTTGCTGTGGGAGCGGGCGTGCCCGCGAAGAGCCGGTACAGGCTTCATCAACGCTCGCGGCAACCACCATTGTTGTAGGGGCCGGCGAACTTCTTCCAGCCGTCTCCTGGCGGCCATTGTGCACATACCAGACGGCCGTCGATCTGGCTTTCCCAACGCCACCAGTTAGCCGTACCAGCTTGCACTTGGTAGAGGCTGAACGCGATCAACAACGCCACCAGCAATTTGCCCATGAACCCTCCTGCAAAAACGACGAGCCCCTTCAAAAAGAAAGGGGCTCGCGTGCACACGATCAAACAGCAGCCATCAGGCCATTTGGATGACGGTCTGCAAGATGGTGCTTTCGGTGGAAATGGTTTTGGCGTTCGCCTGATAGTTGCTTTGCGCCTTTATCAGCTCAACAAGCTCTTGGGTCAGGTTGACGTTCGAGCCTTCCAGTGCGTTGGACTCGATAGCCCCCAAGGTTCCAGTCTTCGGCGCATCTATGCCGGGAATGCCCGAGGTGAAGGTTTCGGTCCAGCGGGTACCGCCAATTTGCTGCAAGCCTTGCTCATTTGCAAAGCTCGCCAGCGCCACCTGGCCAATGGCATTGGATTTGCCGTTGCTGAAGCTGGCGAACAATACCCCTGTCGCGTCGATGCTCAGGCTCGACAGAATACCGGTGGCGTAACCGTCCTGAGACTGCGACATTCGCGCGGTTTCGGTGTTGTAAGACGTAGTGCTGTCCATCGCCAGGCGCATGCCACCGACATCACCCACGGCACCGTTGGAAGCCCAGTTACCCTGCGCATCTTCCACCGCAGGCACCCAACCGGTCATGCTGAATGTGTTGTTGGTCACGGTGAAAGACGAACCCGCCGGGTGGCCGGTATTATCAGCTGTCATGCTCTTGACCGAGCCATCGCTGTTGAAGCTGATGGTGCCCGTCAGTGGCGTAGTCGAAGAAGGGTCGAACGGGTTGCGCCCATCGACCAGCGTATACATGGTCCACTCATTGGTGCCGGTCTTGCGGTAGAACTGCTCCATGGTGTGCTCGTTGCCCTGGCTGTCATACACCTTGGTCGGGAACGACTTGGTATACGTCGACGCGCTGGCAGGATCGAACGGCAGGTTAGGCACCATCGCGCCATTGCCGTCATCGACCTCGAGAGGGATATCGGCGGCCGAAGAATTCAGGTTGATACCCTGATCGATCAGGGAGGTCGCCTTTGGCTGCAGCGCCGAGGTATCAATCTGCAAGTCCTTCAGTACACCCTTCTGAATATTGCCAGCCGCATCAGCGGTATAGCCCTGCAGGCGCAAGCCGTCGGAAGTCACCACGAAGTTGTCCTTGCTGGCCTGGAAAGCACCTGCACGGGTGTAGACACGCGAGCCATTATCGGACAACACGAAGAAGCCCTGCCCTTGAATTCCCATGTCCAGCACGTTGCCTGTGGTGTTTACATCGCCCTGGGTGAACTGTTGGGAAATGGCAGCCAGGCGCACCCCGTTGCCCACTTGGTTCTTGCCGACACCCAAGCGGTTGGCACCCGCGTAAACATCCGCGAACTCGGCACGCGAAGACTTGAAGCCAGTTGTATTGACGTTGGCGATGTTGTTACCAGTGACGTCCAACTGCTTGTTCGCCGCAGACAGACCGCTAAGGCCGATATTGAAAGACATGAATTCGCTCCTTGTGCCGCGCTAACGGGCCTTAGATACCAATGGTTTGTACGTCGGAAAGAGACACCTTGCCGACACCGGCGAGGTTGAGCACCATTTCACCCGTTGCGCTGAAGCTGACGCTGGTCACCTTGGCCGGCAAGAGGGTGTTCATCTGCACCGACTGTCCATCTACTGTGGTGGTGGCAGTGAACGTGTAGGTGCCCGGGTCGACTTTCTCCCCGCTGCTGTTGGTGCCATCCCAGATGAAGTCAGCGTAACCCGCCTTCTGCTCACCCAACTCGATGGTCTTGACGGTGTTGCCGTCCTTGTCCTTGATGGTGATCTTCGCTTCGCTGATAGCCTGAGGCACAACGAACTGGGCATTGAAGCTTTCAGTGGTATCAACCACAGCTTTATCGTTCTGCACCACCACCGATCGGCCTACCAACGATGAAGCCTGCAGCGCCTGCGACGACGCCATGGCATTGGTGATACTGCTAACCGACTCATTCAGGGAGGTAATACCTTCCAAGCTGCTGAACTGCGCCAACTGAGCAACGAATTCACCGTTGTCCTGCGGGTCCAGCGGGTTCTGATGCTGCATCTGCGTTACAAGCAGCTGCAGGAAAGCATCCTTACCCAACGAATCAGTGCCGGTCTTGGAAGCGGTATCCGTGGTTTTCTTCGTACTGCTACCCACACCGGACGCCGTGAGCACATCATTGAGGTTGACGCCGGTAGTCTCGATTGCCATGGTCTGGATTCCTTATCACTGCCCGAGGGTCAGCACTTTCTGCATCATGCTCTTGGCCGTGTTCATCAGCTCGGCGTTGGTCTGGAACGCGCGGCTGGCCGAGATCATGTCAGCCATCTCCTCGACCACGTTGACGTTCGGGTAGTAGACATAGCCGTCCTTGTTCGCCGCCGGGTGGTTCGGCTCGTAGCGGGCTTCAAGGTTGCTCTGGTCTTCGACGATGCCCTTTACCTGCACGCCCTGCCCGGCTTCACCCTGGTCCTCGAACAGCGACTGGCTGCCGCCAGCCTGTGCATCCTGGAAGGTCGTGGCGAACACCGGATGGCGAGCGCGGTAGGTCTGGTCGATGCTCGACGAGACTGTCTCGGCGTTGGCGATGTTGGAAGCGACGGTGTTCAGGCGCGTGTTCTGCGCGCTCATGCCGCTACCGGCAATATTGAAGACACTGGAAAGGGACATGGTCATTCTCCCCGCAGGGCGGAAACCAGCCCTTTGAATTTACTGTTGAGCAAGGTGAAGCTGGCCTGGAAGCCAATGGCGTTTTCGGTGTAGTTCGACTGCTCGATCTGCGCGTCGACGGTGTTCTGGTCGATCGAAGGCTGCAGCGGCGTGCGGTATTTGAGCGTGTCGTCAGCAGCGACGGCCAGGCCTTCGGCTTCGATGTGCCGGCTGTTGGTCCGCTCCATGGCAAAGCGGCCACTTTGCTGCTTGCTGGTTTCGGCGGCGAGTACCGAAGAGAAGTCCATGTTACGCGCCTTGTAGTTGGGCGTGTCGGCGTTGGCAATGTTGTTGGCCAACACTTCGGCGCGCTGGGCGCGGAAGCCCAGGGCCTTTTCGTGAATGCCAAGCGCCTTGTCGAAACTGATGCTCATATCGGGGAAACCTTCAGAGGTTGACCGGAGTTTTGTTGAGCAAGCTATAGCAAGGGCTGTGCCAACCCCCCGGACCCCCGAAAATACGGGGTATGCGCGCGGCATGCTGTCAGGGTGATGCCAGAAAAGCGGCAAAGGCCTTCCGCCTTTGGCAGTGAAAGCGGCAATTACCGGTTGGCAAAAGCGGCAAAACAAAAATTTGACGTCAGGGTTTTCCTGAGCCGGCCTCTTCGCGGGCATGCCCGCTCCCACAGGGGCCATGCAAGCCTGAAGGCGGTACAGGCAATCGAGTAGGAGGCGGGTTCACACCCGCCGTCCTCTCACACCACCGTGCGTACGGTTCCGTACACGGCGGTTCAAGTTATGCGGCTAAGCCGGTTGATCGTATCCAGTATCGAGACCAGCCCGAGT
>NZ_QJRK01000083.1:0-14383 GCF_003205245.1 Pseudomonas sp. MB-090624
TCACGGTTACCGGGGTCTGGGCAGGATTGCTCAGGGTGACGGTGTAGGTGATCACGCCGCCTTCGGTCACCGACGGGCTCGCGGTCAACGTTGCAGTGGTGGTGTCCACCGAATCATTGATCGTGGTCTGAGCCGGAGTCGGGTTCGGGGTCAGTTGCTCGAAGTTGCCACCGGTAGCATTTTCGATGGTGACGCTGACGGTCGAGCCATTGTTGTAAACGTCGTTAGCCGGCGTCTGGAAATCGACACTGCCCTGAGTCTTGCCCGCTTCAACGGTCACGGTCTGGCCGTTGGACAGGGTCACGGTTACCGGGGTCTGAGCAGGGTTGCTCAGGGTCACGGTATAGGTGATCACGCCGCCTTCGGTCACGCTCGGCGATGCAGTGAGGGTCGCGGTGGTGGTGTCGACCGAATCATTGATCGTGGTTTGAGCCGGAGTCGGGTTCGGAGTCAGTTGTTCGAAGTTACCGCCAGTGGCGTTTTCGATGGTGACGCTAACGGTCGAGCCATTGTTGTAAACGTCGTTAGCCGGCGTCTGGAAATCGACACTGCCCTGAGTCTTGCCCGCTTCAACGGTCACGGTCTGGCCGTTGGACAGGGTCACGGTTACCGGGGTCTGAGCAGGGTTGCTCAGGGTCACGGTATAGGTGATCACGCCGCCTTCGGTCACGCTCGGCGATGCAGTGAGGGTCGCGGTGGTGGTGTCGACCGAATCATTGATCGTGGTCTGAGCCGGAGTCGGGTTCGGCGTCAGTTGTTCGAAGTTGCCGCCAGTGGCGTTTTCGATGGTGACGCTAACGGTCGAGCCGTTGTTGTAAACGTCGTTGGCCGGGGTCTGGAAATCGACACTGCCCTGAGTCTTACCCGCTTCAACGGTCACAGTCTGGCCGTTGGACAGGGTCACAGTAACCGGCGTCTGAGCAGGATTGCTCAGGGTGACGGTATAGGTGATCACGCCGCCTTCGGTCACGCTCGGCGAAGCCGTGAGCGTTGCGGTAGTGGTGTCGATGGTATCAGTCACCTGGGTGACCGCCGGCGTTTGCGGCAATGTGACGGTCAGGCCGCCACCGCCAGTACTCCCGGTGACGGTCGTCGAGATCTGCCCGCCATCAATGTAAGGCGTATCGTTTGCCGGTACCTGGACATTGACACTGCCGCTTGTCTGCCCCGCCGGAATGGTGATCACGGCACCATTGGACAGGGTAATCACCAGGTTGGTAGTTGGCGCCTGACCCACGGTGGCGGTATAGACGATGACGCCACCCGCTTCACTGATGGAAGGGGTGGCGCCGAGGACAAGGTCAGTAGCAACGGTGGCGTCGGTGGTCGGTGGGGTCACCAGATTGTTGTTGGTGCCCAGCTGACCGACCTGCACGCTGTTGAGCGCGGCTACAGAGCTTAAACCCTCGGTGGGGAAACCGACGGTCGGATCAACCCGGCCCGCAGTCTCTTCCAGCATTACGAAGCTATGGCCGCCGCCCGCCGCGCCACCACCACCCGCTGCCGACGGACCAGCAGCGGTAGCTTCAAGCTCGGTAGTCGGGTCGACACCCGCAGCAATCGCCTGCTGCAGCTCTTCCACCGAAGGCGCTGCCTGGGCAGTGGCCTGGGCAAGGTCGGTGCTGCTGTCGGGTGTATCGGCGCTCCACTGGCTGTCACGGCCAAGGTCGAGCAGGCGGCCATCAGCCAGTTCCAGGGTAACTGCGCCACCAGGGCCAGTGAGCACTTCCTCACCGGCCAACAGACGGTCACCTTCAATGAGTACACGCCGGATGCCCTCTGGGGATACCGCGATAACCTGGCCGACAATACTTTTGACGATGGCTACAACGCTGCTCATTGGACTCTCCGTGTGACCCGGTGGGTACTTCCGTGCCAGAGCGGCACTTGCAGGCCACTTCAGGCGGAACTATGTCGATGATCTTTGACGTTTTTTGACGTCAATATTCCGTCTATAACTGTTTGGAATTACTTAACTGCCAAACTATTGACCTTATACAGGCCATCCTAAACAATCGGCAATGTAATGTCACATTGATATTTGTACCTTAGCCAAGCCTATCCGCAGGACAAATGTCGTATGTCAGCGAACAGGTGTTTCGCGCGCAGTACGGTTAACTATTTCCGCGCCACAACGGCCGGTTTCCACTGGATAGGCAGCAACCTGGCGCCATTATTCTGATCGCCTGCAATCACTCGACAACGCTATCGCTTTGCAAGCATAAACCTTGCCGAACTACGCCGCGAACCTCGCAAAACCGAGTCGCCAGACCACCACGCAACCTGCTGGCGCCACCCCGTCAGGGGCCGTGCCTTGGTGCAAATCAAAGAGATAACGATCGGCGCGAAGTGCTGCGCCAGGAGGGATTGAAACCCAGCTGCGATTATTGATCGCGGATGCTTTGGCAGGCTGCTTTTTATAGATGAATTTTGACTAACAACCGACGAGAAAACGCCAATAAAACAGCGCCTGTTTACTGACCATGTCTACACTGGTTTTCCAAGACCACATGCCATGAAAAAAGGGCAAGCTATGCTGAATTCAGGCGTCAAAACCACGACGGGCCAAGTCAGAATATGAAACATTCACTGCACGGCACCCTCTGGTCGAAATGAAGCACGCAGAACTGTTTACTCAGTAACGATTCAAGGCGACCATGGCCATCTGCCCGAGCCCTGCGGTATCACACCGCCATCAGTACTGCCTGGCAGCACCCTAGAATGCCAAGGTGAGCCGGCCGAGCTTGAACGGCAGCCCACCTATCCCACCCACCACAAGGATGAAGAGAGCGCCGCGTGGAATCCGAAGTCAGTCGAGTCCAACTCAGCCACGATCCACGCAGTCAGCATGACGATCCATTGCTGGATAGTCTGCTGAGCCTGTGTGTCCTGCACCAGAAACCCGCCAGCCGGGTGATGCTGACCACAGGCCTGCCGCTGCCCGCCCAGCGCCTGAGCCCCGAGCTGCTGCCCCGCGCGGCCGCCCGCGCGGGCCTGCAAGGGCGCCTGCTGCAGCGCAAACTTGAGCAGATCCCGACTATAGCCATGCCGGCCATGCTGCTGCTCAAGGAGGGCCGCAGCGCCGTTCTGCTGGGCTGGGAGAACGAAGATACCGCCCGCCTGTTGCTTAGCGAAAGCGACGGCGGCGAGGTGCACGTCAGCCGCGAAGCCCTGCTGGGCGACTACAGCGGCCGTGTGTTCTTCGCACAGCCGCAGCACAAGTTCGACGTCAACCACGGCAACCTGATCCCGCGGGCGAAGTCGTGGTTCCGCGACACGCTGTTGCGCAGCAAGTGGCTGTACATCGATGCCATCGCCGCCAGCCTGGTGATCAACCTGATTGCCCTTGCCGCCCCGCTGTTCGTGATGAACGTGTATGACAGGGTGGTACCCAACCAAGCCACTTCGACGCTCTGGGTATTGGCCATCGGTATCGCCGGCGCCTATATCTTCGATTTGATTCTCAAAGGCCTGCGCGGCCTGTGCCTGGACCTGGCCGGCAAGAAAACCGACCTGATCATCTCGGCAACGCTGTTTGAACGTATTGTCGGCATGTCGATGAAATACCGGCCGGCGAGGGTAGGCAGCTTTGCCCAGAACATTCACGAGTTCCAGGGCCTACGCGACTTCCTTGCCTCGCTGACCCTGACCAGCCTGATCGACCTGCCCTTCACGATCCTGATCCTGATCGTGATCGCCATCATTGGCGGGCACCTCGTATGGATTCCGATCATCGCCTTCCCCCTGGCCCTGGGTATCGGCTATGCCCTGCAGCGGCCGTTGATGGCAACCATGGAGCGAACCATGGCGCTAGCCTCTGAGCGCCAGTCCAGCCTGATCGAGACATTGGCCGGCCTGGATGCGGTCAAGGTCAACAATGCCGAAAGCGAACGCCAATACATGTGGGAGCAGACCCTTGGCACCCTCAGCCGTCTGGAGCTGCGTGTGAAGGTGCTGTCGAGCCTGGCGATGAACATCACCCTGCTGATACAGCAGTTGGCAGGCGTGGCAATGATCTGCGTCGGCGTGTACCTGATCATCGACGGCAACCTCAGCATGGGTGGCCTGGTAGCGTGCTACATGCTCAGCGGCCGTGCCCTGGGCCCGCTGGGCCAGCTCAACGGCCTGCTCGCGCGATACCAGCAAGCCAAGGTGACCATGGTCTCCACGGACCACATGATGGAGCTGCCGCAGGAGCGCAATTTCGAAGAGCGCCCGCTGAGCCGCAAGGTACTGCAGGGCAGCGTGGAGTTTCGTGGGGTCGACTTCACCTACCCGAACCAGCAGAACATGGCGCTGAAGAACATCAACCTGACCATACGCCCTGGTGAGAAGGTCGGCATCATCGGCCGCAGTGGTTCGGGCAAGAGCTCACTGGCCAAGCTCATCGTCGGTCTGTACGAGGCCGACGGCGGGTCGCTGCTGGTGGACGGTGTGGACATCCGCCAGATCGACGTCAGCGAATTGCGCCATAACGTTGGCTACGTCCCGCAGGATATCCAACTGCTGGCGGGCACCCTGCGTGACAACCTGGTCAGCGGTGCGCGTTACATCGAGGACGAACTGATCCTGCAGGCCGCTGAATTGGCTGGCGTACATGAATTCGCCCGGCTGCACCCGGACGGCTATGAGCTGCAGGTAGGCGAACGTGGGCAGAACCTGTCCGGCGGTCAGCGGCAGAACGTTGCCCTGGGCCGTGCGCTGCTGCTCAACCCGCAGATCCTGCTGCTGGACGAACCCACCAGTGCCATGGACAACACCGGTGAGGAGCGCCTCAAGCAACGTTTGCAGGCGGTGGTGGAAGGCAAGACAGTACTGCTCGTCACCCACCGTGCCTCGCTGCTGTCGCTGGTAGACCGCTTGATCGTGATCGATCGCGGGCAGATTGTCGCCGACGGCCCGAAAGCCGCGGTCATGGACGCGCTGAAGAAGGGGCAGATCAGTGTTGCATAAGCTGGATATCGGGCAGTTCAAGGATAGCTTGCGGCGCTATTTCAAAGGCTCCGAGTCACTGGGCGGCCAACCGCTGCCAGAGGTCAACAAGGCCCTGATCGAGGATGCCCCACGGGTGGTGCGGCTGACTATCTGGGGCGTCATCCTGTTTTTCGTGTTCCTGATCGTGTGGGCCAGCGTGGCCCCCATTGACGAGGTCACCCGGGGTGAAGGCAAGGCCATTCCGTCGTCCAAGGTGCAGAAAATCCAGAACCTGGAGGGTGGCATCGTCGCCGAGATCTTCGCCAAGGAAGGGCAGATTGTCGAAGTGGGCCAGCCGCTATTGCGCCTGGATGAAACCCGCTTCGCCTCCAACGTGGGTGAAACCGAGGCCGACCGACTGGCCATGGCCCTGCGTGTCGAGCGCCTGAGTGCAGAGGTGCAGGACAGCCCACTGAAAATCGACGAAGCCTTGCGCAAGGCGGCACCCAGCCAGGCTGCCAGCGAAGAGTCGCTGTACCAGAGCCGACGCCAGCAGCTGCAAGACGAGATTGGCGGCTTGCAGCAGCAGTTGGTCCAGCGCCAGCAGGAACTGCGCGAATACAGCTCCAAGCGCGCCCAGTACGCCAACAGCCTGGAGTTGCTGCGCAAGGAAATCAGCATGTCTGAACCGCTGGTGGCCACCGGCGCGATTTCCCAGGTCGAGGTGCTGCGCCTGCGCCGTGCCGAAGTGGAAAACCGTGGTCAGCTGGACTCCACGGCACTGGCCATTCCTCGCGCAGAGGCGGCCATCCGCGAGGTGCAGAGCAAGATCGAAGAGACCCGCGGCAAGTTCCGCAGTGAAGCGCTGACCCAGTTGAACGAGGCGCGCACCGAGCTGAACAAGGCCACCGCAACCAGCAAAGCGCTGGACGACCGGGTAAACCGCACGCTGGTGACCTCGCCCGTGCGAGGTATCGTCAAGCAGATGCTGGTGAACACCATTGGCGGGGTTATCCAGCCAGGTAGCGACATCATCGAAGTGGTACCGCTGGACGACACGCTGGTGATCGAGGCGAAGATCCTGCCCAAGGACATCGCATTCCTGCACCCTGGGCAGGAAGCCACAGTCAAGTTCACAGCCTATGACTACACCATCTATGGCGGGCTCAAGGCCAAGCTGGAGCAGATCGGTGCCGACACCATCACCGATGAAGACAAGAAGACCACGTACTACCTGATCAAGCTGCGCACCGATCGCAGCCACCTGGGCACCGATGAGAAGCCCCTGCTGATCATCCCGGGCATGGTGGCAACGGTGGATATCATGACCGGCAAGAAGACCATCATGAGCTACCTGCTCAAGCCGATCATGAAGGCACGTTCGGAAGCACTGCGCGAGCGCTGATCAAGGGCTGTGAGGGCTAACAGCAGGAGCGGTCTTGCGTCGCGACAGGGGCCGCACTGCGGCCCTTTCACAACACCAGGCTGCTCCCTCCCTGATGCGATCAGCGCCAGGGCGCGGGCTCGCCAACCAGCTGCCCCTGTATTCCGCCTACGCCCATCTCCTGCAGTACCTTGCGCTCCCCTTCGGTCTCGACCCGTTCGGCGATCAATGGCAAGTCAATGCTGTGCGCGGCCCGCTGGATCGCTTCGATGAACAGCCGCTTGTGCTGCTCGTGGTCGATGTTACGGATGTAGCTGCCGTCGATCTTGAGGTAGGCCAAGCCCAGATGGGCCAAGTTGCCAATCATGCTGAAGCGCCCGCCGAAACGCTGCAGCGCCAGGCCGAAGCCTAGCCCGTGCAGCCGTCGGGTGAGCTGTTCCAGGGCGGCCTGGTCAGGCAGTTGCTCTTCGCCGA
Organism: Pseudomonas sp. MB-090624; assembly: GCF_003205245.1. Taxonomy (NCBI): domain Bacteria; kingdom Pseudomonadati; phylum Pseudomonadota; class Gammaproteobacteria; order Pseudomonadales; family Pseudomonadaceae; genus Pseudomonas; species Pseudomonas sp. MB-090624. The sequence continues at coordinate 6,773 of NZ_QJRK01000083.1, forward strand.
TTTCAAACACCAGGCGCGGGCCCAATGCTGCGTTCTGGCCTAGCAGCTCGAAGACCCGCTGCAGCGCCTTGGCGTCGCCAAGGGTGGCTGCGGAGAGGTTGAGCGCCACCACCTGATCGTGCCCGCGCAGGTGGGCCAGTACTTTCTCCAGTACCAGTACGTCCAGGCGCGGCATCCAGCCAAAGCGTTCCAGCCAAGGCAGGAAGCGCCCTGCGGGCAAGGCCTCGCCCTGCCCGTCCTGCAAGCGCGAAATCACCTTGTGGTGCAGTACCCGTTGCGCTGTGGCGGTATCCACCACCGGTTGGAAGAACAACTCGAAGCGGCCATTGTTGAAAGCCTGGTCCAGGCGCTCGTGCCACGCGTGCTGGCTGTCCGCTGCTACGGCGGCAACGCCTTGTTCAAGGCACACCCAGCCAGGGGTAGGCTGGTTCTCGGCGCGGGCCAGGGCTTCGTCGGCGAGCTTGAGCAGCGCCTGTGGCGCGTCACCAGGGCTATAGGGTGCCAGGCCGATGCAAGCCACCGGGTGAACATCACTGGCGCCGGTTTCATGCAGGCTGAGCAGGGTCGCTTCCAGCGCCTGGGCAAGCTGTACCGCCTCTTCATGCACCATGCTCGGCGCCAATACGGCGAACTCGCCGCCGCGGCTGCGGGAAATCAGGTCTTTGGTTTCCGGGAAACTGGCACAGGTACGGCGCAACTGCTCCCCCACCGCCTGTAGCAACTGGTCGGTGCGCTGACCGCCCAGGCGGGCGTTCAAACCGGCCAGGCCTTGTACCCGCAAGAGCAGCAAGTAGCCGGCGCGGGCCTCTTCCAGATTACTGACCCGGGTGTTCAGCTGCATCTCGAAATAACGGCGGTTGGACAGCCCGGTGAGGCTGTCCTGGTAAGACTCTGCCCGCAGCCGCTCACTGCGCTCGGCCTGTTCGGTAAACAGCGCCTTGAGCTTTTCAACCATCTGGTTCATGGCCTGCACGACCCGGCGCAGCTCCGGGGTACGCGGCAGCTCTGGCAGGCTCAGGAATTCGCGGCGGGCAATGGCATGGGACTGCTCGACCATATAGTCCAGCGGGCGCAGCTGGCGGCGCAATAACAAGGCGCCGAGCACGGCGCTGGCGGCACCACACAACAGCAGCCAACCCAAGCTGCCCAGAGCGCTCTGCCAAAGTTTGGCAATGGCGAACATCGGGTGGCTGACCACCTCGACGCGCGCGGCCTGCTGCCAGCCGCGGCTGACGATGGCATCGCCACCTGCGGCTTCAAGGCCGATCAAGCGCACGAACCACTGTGGCACACCGCCGGGGTCCGGCTCGGCGTGGCGCTCCACCAGGACCGCATTTGAGCCCAAGTCGACAACTTTGATGCTTGCGTAGTAACCACTGTCGAAGATTGAGCTGACCATCAGCTCGACCATCGCCGGGTCGTCGATGTTCGGCGTCAGCGACAGCGCCAGCGCGGTCGCCGCATCCTGGGCATGCGAGCGCAGCTGGTTGACATACTGGCTGCGTGAGCTTTCCAGGCTGACCATGAAACTGCCACTGAAGGCGACCACCAGGAACAGGCAAATGGCCAACAGCAATTGTTTGAACAGTGACATCTGTGCTCCTTCAATAGACCGGTTCGGCCGGGAAGCCTTCGGCCTGCATTTTCTTCAGCAAATCCTGCCAGCGGGAAAGCCGCTTGGTATCACCGACCTTTTTGTTGCCTGCGGCCCCCGTCAGCCACAACCCCTCGCCATTGAAGGCATAGACCGGCAACAAGTCGGTTCGTTGGCTGGCAGGTTTGATGGCGTCCATCAGGCTATCGAGGACCAATGGCTGGGCCTGTGGGCTTGAATAATAGGTCAGGACCATGTGCGCTCGGTTCTGCCGCAACGCCTTGACGTAGGTGATACGCAGCTTTTCGCTGGCAATACCCATGCGCCGCAAGCTGAAATACTTGGCTATGGCGTAGTCCTCGCAGTCACCGGCCCCTTTGATGAGTGCCTGCACCGGTGTGGCCCAGTAATCGACCTCCTGCCACAGGTCGATGTCCTCGACATAACGCAGTTGCTGGTTGAAAAAGCGGTTCACCACCTGCAACCGTTCCAGCTCGCTGCCTTGGGCCTGCGTTGCCATCAGGCGCTGCCAGGCGTCGATACGACCCTGCCCCGCGCCCAGCGGGCCATACAAAGCCTGGGACTTGCGGCTGATCTGGGAAAAGTCCCAATCCGCGTGCAAGCCGCCCAGCAGCAGACCGCCCAGCAGCACGGCAAGGAAGGCAGGTCGCACAAGGCGTTTGAGCATGCAGGATATCGCCACTGCGAAGCCCTGTTCAGGCCAGTCGAAAGCAGCGATGGTGGGGCTTGCCAAGGCAAAAGACAATGGCACCCTGCAATCATCCACCCGCTGGTCAGCTTGCACCCTCTTTATGACTATATCCTTTTATAGGCTGCTTCCTTTGGCAGGCGACTTCCTCCACCATAGCCGCGCCTTGTGGGGTGCTACTGGCGCTATCGACCGAGTTTGACACCCTGACAGGCAGTTACTAGTGTAATTGGATCCAACTTTAGTCATCGTTAAGGCAGGCTTTACGTGGCCGAGAAACTCAAACTGAGCAATGTGTTGGCCAGCGAGCAACTGTTGCCGCACCAGGCTCGTGGCGTGATCGAAGAACGCCTGCGCAGTGCCATTCTCGACGGTCGCTTGCCCCCTGGCACCGCCGTGCGCCAGCAAGAGCTGGCCAGCTTGTTCGGGGTGAGCCGCATGCCTGTACGCGAAGCCTTGCGCCAGCTGGAAGCGCAATCACTGCTGAAAGTGGAAATGCACAAGGGCGCCGTGGTTGCGCCCTTGATCGGCGAGGACGCGGTAGACACCTACGCGCTGCGCATACTGCTTGAGAGCGAGGCGCTACGCCAGTCCATCCCGTTGCTGGAGCCCAGCGACATCGCCCAGGCACGCGGCTACATCCAGCAGTTGGAGAATGAAACCCGCCACGCTGAAATCGGCCGGCTAAACCGTCTGTTGCACATGGCCTTGTACAGCAAGGCAAAAAACAAGAAGTTGCTACGCCTGATCGAAGACGAGCTCAACGAGGAGGAACGCTTTTTGCGCTTCCACCTCTCCTCCATGGGGCTGGGCAAGCTCACCCAGGATGATCACAACGCATTGGTTAACGCCGCCGGTGACAAGCACGTCGAAGAAGCCATTACCGTGCTGGAGCGACACCTGAACAGCGGCGCAAGGGTGATCCGCAAATACCTGGATGGCCAACCGCGACACTAGTGTGCGTCCGCCAATGGGCCGCTGGAAAACGCACAGGTTGCAAATTCTAGCGCCGCCGCCAACAATGAGACTAATTATCATTAATATCCATTGTTGATATCTCGCCCATGCCCAGCGACGACTCCGTGCAAAGGCTTTACAGTGACCACCACGGCTGGCTACATGCCTGGCTGCGCAGCCAGCTGGGCAACGCCGCTGATGCTGCCGACCTGGCCCAGGACACCTTCGTTCGCCTGTTACAGCGCCGTGAGCAACTGCACTTGAACACGCCACGTGCGTTTCTGCGCAAAGTTGCACGCGGGCTGGTGATCGATCATTGGCGTCGCGAGGAGCTACACAAGGCGTACCTCGAGGCCTTGTCCCATCTGCCAGAAGCATTGGCGCCTGCGGCTGAAACCCGCGAACTGTTGCTGGAGTTGCTGGAGCGCATCGCGCGCATGCTCGATGGCCTGAAACCCAAAGTGCGCCGGGCTTTCCTGCTAGCCCAGTGCGAGGGGCTGAAGCACCAGGCCATCGCTGACCAGATGGGTATCTCCGTGCGTACCGTGGAGCGCTACATCGCCGATGCGCTCTACCACTGCTACGTGCTGCGCTATCAGGATGAATGCTGACGCCATGGCCGCTGCACAACCCGGAACACAAGCGGTCAAGCAGGCCATTCACTGGATGTTGAGGCTGCGCGAGAACGGGCATGATGCCGCCCTGCAACAGCAATGCGTGCAGTGGCGCGCGGCCCGCCAAGAGCATGAGCAAGCCTGGCAACGGGTGATCCAGATGCACCAGGATCTCGACCTGCGCGGCATTCCCGGTGCCGGTTTGGCCTTGCAGACCCTTGAAACCAGCCAGCGTCGGCTGCACCGTCGCCAGGCGCTGAAACTGCTGGGTGGCACGGCCATGGTCGGCGCAGCGGCATGGCTGGGCCGAGACCTGGATGGGCTCAGCTACTGGGCCGCCGACTACGCCACGAGCATGGGTGAACGCCGCAGCTTCACGCTGCCAGATGGCACCCTGATGCAACTCAATACAGACAGCGCCGTGGACCTGGCCTTCGACGAACAGCAGCGACTGGTTCGCCTGAAGCGGGGGGAAATCATGATTACCTGCGGCCAGGCAACCACGGCGCAGCGCCCTCTGCTGGTACAAAGCCGCGATGCCTTGCTTGAAGGGTTTGCCGGGCACTTCGTGGTACGCCAGGACAGCGACTGTACGCACGTCAGCGTCGGCACTGGCAGGGTAGCGATCCACCAGCCTGGTACCGGCCCGCTGCAGTGGATCGAAAGCGGCCAGAACTGGCGCGTGGACGCACAGGGTGCGCAGCGTCTGCAGCACGTGAACATGGACGCAATGGCCTGGAGCGAGGGACTGATCGTTACCCGGGACATGCGCCTGGCGGACTTCCTCGCGCAGGTCAGCCGCTATCGCCGTGGTTACCTGGGTTGCAGCGAAGCGGTTGCCGGCTTGCGCCTCTCGGGGGTCTTCCGCCTTGAAGACCCGGAGCTTTTGCTGCAGCTACTCCCGCAGACGCTGCCAGTGAGGCTGCGCCAACGCACACGCTGGTGGGTACGCGTGGAAAGCCTGGCTTGATCAGGCGGTCCATGCAGGTGTGGCCGTTGGGCGGTGCCAGGTATTTTGGCGGGTTTTGAATGGCAGTCCGGCTAGGACAGTAAGCAACACCTTCCGCCCTCAACAGCCCTACGGACTTGAACATGTCTAACGACACCGTGCACATATGCACACTCAACGCGAATGGTTTTCGACCTGTCTTGCACTCAGCATTGTTACGCAATGCAGTGCGGGCAGCTGTACTTGGCACGGCCCTGGGCCTGAGTACTATTCCACTGGCCGCCATGGCGGCGGAAACAGCCCAGGTCAGCCAGCACTATTCCATACCTGCAGGCCAGCTGGACGATGTGCTCAGCCAGTTCGCCCGCCAAGCCGGCATCACACTGTCGAGCACGCCGCAGCTCACCAACGGTTTGCAGTCCAGCGGCCTCAATGGGCAATACGCCACCGAACAGGCTCTGCGCCAACTCCTCAATGGCATTGGTTTGCGCGCTGTCAGCCAAGGGGGGCACAGCTACGTACTGCAGGCGCAGCCGCTGGACGCAGCGTTGTCGTTACCAGACACCGACGTCCGGGGTTTCAGCCTGGGTAATGCGCTGGGTAGCACCGAGGGCTATAACGCGACCCACAGCCAAGTGGCGACCAAGACCAGCATGCCGCTTGTGGAAACATCGCAATCGGTGTCTGTGGTGACCCGCCAGCAGATCGACGACCAAGGGTCACAGACCGTCGCCCAGGCCATGCGCTATACACCCGGGGTGCTAACCAACCCCTACGGTGCCACGCACCGCTATGACTATGTGGCGATGCGCGGCTTCAATGACGGCTCGGTAGACAACATCTACGTCGACGGGCTCAAATCCATGGGCGACAACGGCACCTACAGCACCATGCAGGTGGACCCGTATTTCCTGGAGCGCATCGACATCCTCAAGGGGCCGTCCTCGGTTCTGTACGGCCGCAGCTCACCAGGTGGGCTGGTCGCGTTGACCACCAAGAAACCACTGTTTTCCGCCTACCATCAGGTACAAGCTACGGTCGGCACCCAGGGCCAGCGCGGCATGGGCTTCGATTTCAGCGGCCCAGTGGATGAAGACCAGCGTATCGCCTATCGCCTGACGGGCCTGGCGGATGCCTCTGATACGCAGTTCGACCACAACAAGGAAGAACGCTACGCCATTGCTCCCGCGATCAGCGTGGACTTCAGCGAAGATACTTCGCTGACCTTGCAGGCCTATCTGCAGCACGACCCCAACGGCGGCTACCACGGCGGTAACCCGGCAGACGGCATGCTGCACCCGCGTAATGGCTTGCGCCTGTCCGATCACTTCTTTGAAGGCGAAACGGGTATCGACAGCTACGAACGCACGCAACAGTCGTTCAGCTATCAGTTCGAGCACCGCTTCAATGACATCTTCACGGCTCGGCAGAACTTCCGTTACCAGGATTCCGACGTGTCGATGGACCAAGTGTATTCCGCCGGCTGGGCAGATGCTGAAAGCAATATCCTGAACCGCGCTTACACCGGCGGCGACGAGCGGCTGCATTCGTACATCATCGATAACATGCTGCAGGCAGAATTCTTCACCGGCGCCGCCAAGCACACCCTGCTAATGGGCACGGACTACCAGCGACGCAAAGCTGACGTTGAATGGCGTTACGGTACCGTAAACCCGTTGGACGCCGGCAACCCGCAGTACGGTAATGGCAACCTGCAGCTGCTGGGAGAAAACCGCTATCAGCGCCGTTTGCAGCAAACGGGGGTATACCTACAGGATCTGGTGGAGCTTGATCAGTGGCGCTTTTCCCTGGGGCTGCGTCAGGACTGGGTGAAGGTGTCCGAACAGAACCGTGACAGTGGTACCAAGGTGAATGACCAGCGCTCGAAGTTCACAACGCGTGCCGGCGTGCTTTACCTGTTCGAAAATGGTATTGCGCCCTATGTCAGTTACTCGGAGTCATTCAACCCGAATACCGTCTCCGATCAGGATGGCCGGCCTCTGGCACCTACCGAGGGTACGCAGTGGGAGGCGGGCATCAAGTATCAACCCAGCGGCAGCGACAATTTGTTCACCGCGTCGGTATTCCGCATCGAGCAAGAGAACCTGGCGTCGAAACAACCGAACGAAGACTTCTATCGCGCTGTAGGTCAAGTGCGCTCGCAGGGCTTGGAGCTGGAGGCACATGTGCAGCTCAGCGACAGCCTGAAGCTGCTGGGTGGCTACACCTTTACCGATATCGAGTATTCCAAGTCGATGCCGAGCCTGGTGTCGGGCAACCTGGACAACAAGGGCAACTCGCCGACTCAGGCGCCAAAGCAGATGCTCTCGCTATGGGCTGACTACAACTTCCACCAAGGGGCCCTGGATGGCCTGCGGCTGGGCGGCGGCGTTCGTTATGTGGGGTACAGCTGGGTGGATGCGGAAAACAGCATGAAGGTGCCCTCCTACACGCTGTTCGATGCTTCCGTGGGCTATGACCTGGGCAAGGTCGGCCTGACCGGTGTAGATGTGCGCCTGAACGCCAATAACCTCACCAATGAAAGCTACATCACTTCATGTGCCAGCCTGAACTACTGCTACATGGGTGAAGAGCGCAATGTGAGTGCAACAGTGAGTTATCAGTTCTAGGCAGATGGCCAGGGCTGTTTGGCACTTTCATGTAAGCGTCCGGCGAACTCACCTTCCGAACTCCAGCATTAAGGGCGATGGTGTCCGCGTATTTTTAAGCGGACGCGATCACCCTTATCGCCAGGATTTCCATGCGCCAACGAAGCTCTTATCCGAAA
>NZ_QJRK01000084.1:0-13101 GCF_003205245.1 Pseudomonas sp. MB-090624
CGGGAGCATGCCCGTAGCGAGGGAACCCCGGAGCGCAGCGCAGGGGCCGGATGACGGGAGCGCAGCGTTTTTTGGTTACTTTTTGTCGCGTTTGACAAAAAGTGACTCGCCGTAAGGGCGAAAAGGTAACTATGCATCGCTATCGCAGCTGGAGTTTTCGCGCCACCAAAACCAGCGCCAAAAAGCTTTCAAGCTTTCAAGCTACGCAATAACCCTCCATCACTGCGACGCAATAGCCTTCTCGATAGCCGCCCGGAACGCCGGATCATCCGGCTTGGTCAGGCTGGAAAAATTACCAATCACCTTGCCCTTGCGATCAACCACATATTTGTAGAAATTCCACTTCGGCGCACTGCTCTGGTTGGCCAATTCAACGAACAACGGAATCGCATCCTTGCCCCGAACCGGCTGAGCCTTGGTCATGGTGAACGTCACACCGTAGTTGGCATAGCACACCTTGGCCGTCTTCTCGCTATCGGCGTCTTCCTGCTTGAAGTCATTGGACGGTACACCCAACATCTCCAGGCCTTGTTCGTGATACGCCTTGTACGTAGCTTCAAGCCCCTCGAACTGCGGCGCAAAACCACAGTAACTGGCGGTGTTCACCACCACCAGAGGCTTACCGGCAAACCGCTCGCACAGCTCGATCTGCCCCTTGCCCCGCAATTCCGGCAAGCTGCCCTGCAACAACGCAGGACAATCGGCCGCCCAGCTCGACGCACTGGCCAGCAAGCCCAGCACCGTCACCGTCAACCCCTGTATACGCATGTCTGTTGCTCCCGCAATCCAAGCCTTGAGCTTGCAGGGTAGCGCCTAACAGACGCTCATGCCCAACTGCATCAATGCCAAGCCCCCGCGGTGCCAACCCCACCACACCAGCGCCAGCAGCAATAACCCGGCAACCGCCAGCAGCCCGCGACCCCAATGGCGGCTCATGCTGCCTGCGCCTGCAAGCGGGCGACCGGGCGTTCGCGTACCGGCCAGTTCAGGGCGGCAGCCAACACGCTGAGCAGGATGGAGATCTGCCACACCAGGTCATAGCTGCCCGTGCGGTCGTACACCACCCCACCCAGCCAGCCCCCCAGGAACGCACCCAGCTGGTGGAACAGGAACACGATACCGCCCAGCATGGAAAGGTTGCGCACCCCGAACACCGTCGCCACGGTGCCATTGGTCAGCGGCACGGTAGACAACCACAGCAGCCCCATGGCGATACCGAACAGGTAGGCACTGAACTGAGTCACCGGCGCCCACAGGAACAGCACGATCACCACCGCCCGCAGCAGGTAAAGCCCGGTCAGCAAGCGCGGTTTGGACATGCGCCCACCCAGCCAGCCAGCCGTGAAGGTGCCGACAATATTGAACAGCCCAACCAGCGCCAGCACCGTGGTACCGGTACTCGCGGGCAGATGCTGGTCAACCAGGTAGGCCGGCAGGTGCACGCCGATGAACACCACCTGGAAACCACAGACGAAGAAGCCCAACGCCAGGAGCCAGAACCCAGGATGCGAACACGCCTCACGCAACGCCTGGCCCAGCGTCTGCTCGGCACCATGGCTGGGCAATGGGCGGTCGCGCAGCAGGCCCACAAAAGGCACGATGAATGCCACTAGCAGCCCCAATACCAACAGGGCCGCCGACCAACCCAGCCACTGGATGAGGCCCAGGGTGCCCGGCAACATGGCGAACTGGCCGAACGAACCTGCGGCGCTGGCGATGCCCATGGCCATGCTGCGCTTGTCGGCCGGCACAGCCCGCCCGACCACACCGAGGATCACCGAAAACGAAGTGCCGGAGAGGCCAATACCAATCAGCAAGCCCGCACTCAGCGACAACGACCAGGCCGAGTCGGCCGTGCCCATCAGGACCAACCCCACGGCATAAAGAATACCGCCGATGATCACCACCCGGGCCGCGCCCAGGCGGTCGGCCAAAGCGCCGGCAAAGGGTTGCGCCAGCCCCCAGATCAGGTTCTGCAAGGCAATGGCGAAGGCAAACACCTCACGACCCCAGCCAAAATCGGCGCTCATGGGCGCCAGGAACAGGCCGAAACCGTGCCGTACACCCAATGACAACGCCAGAATCAACGCTGCCCCCACCAATACCCATCCGCTGGTTCGCCACACCGAAGTCATTATCGTTATCTCCAGCACATCGCAAGGTTTACGGGTATATACCCGCTTATGGTCGTATCATTTCAGGCCAGCTGGTTCAGCAGGCGCACCAGTTGATCACGCTGCCCGCCCCCCAGGCGTTCCACCAAATCGGCTTGCGCCTGCTCCCAGGCAGGGTGGGCAGCTTGCAGCAACTGCTTGCCGGCTGCAGTCAGCAACACCTCACGGTTACGCTGGTCATCGCCCTCGGCCAGGGCTACCAAGCCCTCTGCCTGCAACACACGCAGGTTACGGCCCAACGTACTGCGCTCCAGCCCCATGGCCTCGGCCAGGGTTGTGATGCTGGGACGCTCAAGGCGCTGCAGGTGCCGTAACAGCGAAAACTGGGCGACATTCACCCCGAAGCCGGCAAGGGCTTCGTCGTAATGCCGGGTCACCCCACGGGCAGCACGGCGCAAATGGATACAAAGGCATTCACTGGTCAGCATGGATACGTGTATATACCCGCGTGTTGCCTGTTGCAAGAAATTTCATGGTGCCGGGCGAAGCGCCGCTGGAGTGGCACCATGCTCAAAGCCCCAGCGCCATGCCAAGCACCACCGCCAGCTCAAGCAGCTCCAGCAGCGCCCCGGCCGTATCGCCCGTTGTGCCACCCAGGCGACGGCACATGAGCTGCCGCAGCCAGGCAAATACCGCCAGCGCCAGCACCACGCTCCACCCGCCCAGCCACAGGCAAAACAGCGCACAACCCAGCAGTACCCAGCCCGCGGCGCGCCGTGGCAGATGCTCCGCCAATGCCTGCCCCAGGCCACCTGGGCGCACGTAAGGGGTGCAAAGAAACAAACCCAGCATCGCCGCCCGCCCCAGCAGCGGCGCCAGCAGCAGGTGGGCAGTGACGCCCTGCTCGACCAGCACCCAAAGGGCACAGAACTTCAGCAACAGCACCAGTACCAGGGTTACCACGGCCATTGGCCCGCTGCGTGGGTCTTTCATGATCCGCAACGTGCGCTCGCGGTCGCCAAAGCCGCCCAGCCAGGCGTCCGCACTGTCGGCCAGCCCATCCAGGTGCAAGGCCCCGCTGAGCAACACCCACAGTGCCAACAGCAACGCCGCGTGCAGCGGCGCCGGCGTGCATTGCAGCAGGTGGCTTGCCAGCCACAACAGCAACCCGAACAGCAGCCCGACCAGCGGGTAATAGAGCAGCGAACGGCCCACCTCACGGGCGGCGGGCATGCCCGGCAGGCTCACCGGCAAGCTGCTGAGAAACTGCAAGGCAATCCAGAACGGCAACGGCAGCATCTCAACCTTCCTCGACCAATAGCCCGCCCTCACTCACCAACAAGCGGACCAAGGCACCATGCCCGACCTCGACCTGCAACAGTTGGTGCCTGGGCAAGCCGCGAGCACGCGCCAGCAGCAGGCGCATCACCCCACCATGGGTGACCAGCAGCACACGCTTGCCGGCGTGCTGCTGGTACAACCCCTCGACCGCCGCCAGCACCCGTGACGCAAAGGCGTGCACCGGCTCGCCGTTAGGCGGCGTGAAGGCGTAGGGGTCTGCCCAGAACTGCCCCAGCGCATCGGCCTGGTCTTGCATGATCTGTGCGGCGCTGCGGCCTTCCCAGTCACCAAAGTGCAGTTCTTGCAGGGCAGGCACCCGGCACACCGGCAAATTCAGGTGCGCACCCAGCTCATCGGCAAACCGCGCACAGCGCTGCAGCGGCGAGCTGACCAACACCTGCCACGGGCCGGCACCGGCCACGGCACTGCGCATCTGGGCCCAGCCTTGGTCGGTCAGCGCGTCATCCAGGCTGCCACGCAGCCCGCCCTGCTCGGTTTCGCCGTGGCGCAGCAGGTCGAGGATCATGCCGGGCGGTCCGCCACAGCGGCTTCGGCAAAGGTCGCCATTTGCCCATGCAGCGCACACGCCAGGCGTAACAGCGGTACCGCCAATGCGGCGCCACTGCCCTCCCCCAGGCGCAGGCCCAGGGCCAGCAACGGCTCGGCCTGCAGCGCCGCGAGCAGGGCCTTGTGCCCAGGCTCGGCACCTTCGTGAGCGAACAGCAGCCAGGCCCGGCACTGCGGGTTCAGGCGCACCGCCACCAGCGCGGCGACGCTGCAGATGAAGCCATCGACCAGTACTGCGATACCCGACTGCGCGCAGCCGATATAGGCGCCGACCAGGGCTGCGATCTCGAACCCGCCAACGCACCCCAATGCCTGCAACGGCGCGTCAGCCCGCAGGCCATGCAGGCGCAACGCCTGTTCGATGACCTGCGCCTTGTGCCGCACACCCGCGTTGTCCAGGCCGGTGCCAGGCCCGCTCAGCTGTGCCGCCGGGCAGCCCAGCAAGGCGCTGGCCACGGCAGCCGCGGCAGTCGTGTTGCCGATGCCCATCTCACCACCGATGAACAACTGCGCACGCTGTTCGGCCGCGCGCAAGGCGCTGTCGCGGCCAGCCTGCAGGGCTGCCAGCAGCTGGTCTTCGGTCATCGCCGGCTGGCGGGCAAAGTTCGCGGTACCGGCCCCCAGGCGCAAATGGCGCACGCCGGGCAGTTCCAGCTGTAGGTCGACGGTGCCGAGATCGACCACCTCCAGGCTGGCGTGCAGTTGCCGCGCCAGCACACTGATTGCCGCGCCACCGCCGACGAAATTGCACAGCATCTGCCCGGTTACCGCCTGCGGATAGGCCGAGATGCCTTCCTCGACCACACCGTGGTCACCAGCAAAAATGGTGATGGCCAGCTGGTCCAGCACGGGGCGTTCCTGCCCCTGCAAACCGGCCAGCTGAATGGCCAGGCCTTCCAGCTGGCCAAGCGAGCCGGCAGGTTTGGTCAGTTGCTGCTGACGCGCGCGGGCCTGGTCCATGGCGGCGTTGTCGAGGGGTTGGCAGGGGGTTTGCCACCAGGGTTGGATCATCGGGGGAAGCCTGTTCAGGGTTGGACAATGGGTAGTGGGGGTTGCACGGTGCATGGCTGGGTCATGGCGCGGCGCCCTTGAGCACCAATGGCAACCCGGCAACCGTCAACACCACGCGTTGACAGCGCTCGGCCACCGCCTGATGCATCCAGCCGGCCAGGTCGACATAACGCCGGGTCAGCTCGCCCATGGGCACCACCCCCAGGCCGGTTTCGTTACTGACCAGGATAACCGTGCCAGGCAGTTGCTCCAGGCAATCGAGCAGCGCATCACGCTCTTGGGCCAGGCGTTGGTCATCCTCCAGCATCAGCAGGTTGGTCAGCCACAGCGTCAGGCAATCCACCAGCAGGCAACGCCCCACGGCCGCTTCTGCGCGCAATACCGCCGCCAACGCCAGGGGCTCTTCGATCAAACCCCAGGCGGCAGGGCGTCGTTGCCGGTGCAGCGCTACCCGCTCGTTCATTTCACCGTCCAGCGGCTGGCTGGTGGCAATGTAGGTCACGGGCAGGCCGCTGGCAGTGGCCCATTGCTCGGCCAGGCGGCTTTTGCCCGAACGGGCACCGCCGAGGATCAGGCTGCGCATGTCAGACCACCCCACACAGTTGGCGCAACAAGGTGGTGTTCAGGTGCGCGTCCACCAGGTCGGCCAGGCGCTCGATGTCACGTTCACGCAGGGCTTCGTAATCGATGACCTGCACATCGTCCAGGCCCGCCCAGCGCAGCAGGGCGGCACATGAATGGCTGCCTTCGAACAGACCATGCAGGTACGTGGCCAGCACCTGCCCGTCGTCGCTGATGGCGCCGTCGCTGCGGCCATCGGCCAACTGCACGGCAGGCTGCGCCAGGGCCGGGCCGCGGGTGACACCCGCGTGGATCTCATAACCGCTCACCGCTGCAGCCTCGAGGTTCAGCGTGCCGGTGACATTACGCAACTGCTTATGGGCTTCGAGCACGGTGGCGTAGTCGAACAGGCCCAAACCGCGGCTTGAACCGGCAACCCCTTCGAGCCCCAGCGGGTCATGCACTTCATGGCCGAGCATCTGCAGGCCGCCACAAATTCCGATCAGTTTGCCGCCATAGCGCAGGTGGCGTTCGATCGCCTTGTCCCAACCGCGCTCGCGCAGCTGTGCCAGATCGCCGCGGACGCTTTTCGAGCCAGGCAGGATGATCAGGTCGGCAGCCGGAATCGGCTGGCCAGGGCCGATAAATTGCAGGTCTACCTGCGGATGCAGGCGCAAAGGGTCGAAGTCGGTGTGGTTGCTGATACGCGGCAGCACCGGCACGATCACCTTGAGCACGCGGTCCTGCTTGCGGCCCTGGCGCATGTCGATGCCATCTTCGGCTTCAAGGTGCAGGTCGGTGACGTAGGGCAACACGCCCAGCACCGGCTTGCCGGTGCGTGCCTCCAGCCAGTCCAGCCCTGGTTGCAGCAGCGCGATGTCGCCACGGAAGCGGTTGATCACAAAGCCCTGCACTCGCGCCTGCTCACTGGGCGACAGCAGTTCCAGCGTGCCCACCAGGTGGGCGAACACGCCACCACGGTTGATGTCCGCGACCAGGATCACCGGGCAGTCGACCGCTTCGGCAAAGCCCATGTTGGCGATGTCGCCCGCGCGCAGGTTGATTTCTGCCGGCGACCCCGCGCCCTCGACCATGACCACCGGCCAGGCAGCGCTCAGGCGCTGGTGCGAGGCCAGCACTGCCTGCATGGCGACAGCTTTGTAGTCGTGGTAGGCCACCGCGTTCATGCTGGTGACGGCACGCCCATGGATGATCACCTGGGCGCCGGTATCACTGTTGGGCTTGAGCAATACCGGGTTCATGTCGGTGTGCGGCGCCAGCCGGCACGCTTGGGCCTGCACCGCCTGGGCGCGGCCAATTTCACCGCCATCGGCGGTTACGGCACTGTTCAGCGCCATGTTCTGCGGTTTGAACGGCACCACACCCACACCCTGGCGCAACAGCCAGCGGCACAATGCAGTTACCAGCGTGCTTTTGCCGGCGTCGGAGGTGGTGCCTTGCACCATGAGGGTGGTCATGCCGTTTCCTTTTGGTAGGCCGCCAGGGCCTGGGCCAGGCGTTGCTCATCTGCCAGGCTGGCGGGCAGCCCCAGGCGTACTGCGGCAGGCTGCTCGAACAGCCGCACCAGAATGCCGCGACGGGCGAGAAAGTCGTGCAGGTGGGCTGCGCCTGGGCTGCGTACATACTGGAACAGGTCACAGCCGCCGGTGGGCGTCAGGCCTGCGCTGTGCAGCATTGCCGCCAGTCGCTGGCTGGCGGCGGCACAGCGTTCGGTTTGGGCACGCTGCGCGGCCTGGTCAGCCAGGCTGACTTGGGCCAACACCCGGGTCGGGCCGTTGACGGTCCACGGGCCAAGCAACTCGGCCAGGCGCAACAGCAGGCTGTGCTCGGCCGCCACGAAACCGAGGCGCACGCCGGCCAGGCCGAAGAACTTACCGAACGAGCGCAATACGATCAGATCAGGGCGTGCGCTGCAATCCACCACGCTGTCTGCGGGGGTATTGTCCATGAAGGCTTCATCCACCAGCAGCCAGGCACCGCGCGCAGCCAGCCGGGCGTGCCAGGCCAGCAACTGCTCACGGGGCACGCGGCGCCCTGTGGGGTTGTTGGGGTTGACCAGCACCAGCACGTCGAGGCCGTCGAGTGCGGCCTCGACCTGTGTTTCGTCCAGCTCGAGCAGCTGGTGCCCCGCCCTTTGCCAGGCATGGGGGTGCTCGGCATAGCATGGGCCCAGCACCCCGACCCGTCCCCTGGCACGCAGCAGCGGTAAGGCCTGGATCGCGGCCTGCGAGCCAGCGACTGGCAATACCTGGCTGGCGCCGTAATAGCGGCGCGCGGCCGCTTCCAGGCCGTCCTCGGTTTCCGGCAAGCGGGCCCAGGCTTCAACGGGAATGGGCGGAATGGGAAACGCCCACGGCGCAATGCCGCTGGACAGGTCCAGCCAGTGCTCACGGGCAATCCCGTATTGGTGCACTGCACGCAGCAGGCGACCGCCGTGTTCAAGCATCCAGGTAGGCCCCCAGGCAAATCACCAGCAACCACAGCCATACGCCGCGCTGCACCAGGTTCCAGCCACGCTCGATGGCGTCGGCATCGGCCGCCGGCCCCTCGCCCAGGCGTGGCCGCTCGTGCAGCTCGCCGTGGTACACCGCCGGGCCGCCGAGTTCGACACCTAGCGCACCTGCACCGGCCGCCATGACCGGGCCGGCGTTGGGGCTGTCCCACAAGGGGCCCTGCTTGCGCCAGCAGGCCAGGGCCACACGGGTTTTGCCGAGCAGCGCATAAGTCAGCACCACCAGCCTGGCGGGAATATAGTTGAGCACGTCGTCGATGCGCGCTGCGCACCAGCCAAAGCGCTCGAAACGCGCATTGCGGTAACCCCACATGGCATCGAGGGTATTGCTCAGGCGGTACAACACCACACCCGGCGCCCCGGCCACCACGAACCAGAACAGTGCAGCGAATACAGCGTCGCTGCCATTTTCCAGCACCGACTCGGTGGCTGCCCGCGCTACCGCAGGCGCGTCCAGCTCGCGGGTTTCACGGCTGACCAGAAAACCTACCCGGCGCCGCGCTTCGTCCAGGTCGCCCTGGCGCAACGCCTGAGCCACTGGCAGCACATGTTCGCCCAGGCTGCGCAGCCCCAATGCGCAGTACAACGCCAGCACATCGACCAGCCAGCCAATGCAGGGCAGCCAGGACAGCACCAACGCCACCAGGGTCAGCGGCACCACGGCCAGAAACCAGGCGCTGACACCGTGGCTGCGCCAACCGCGGCCTCCGGCATTCAGGCGCCGCTCCAGGTGATTGGCCATGTTGCCGAAAGCCACCAGTGGGTGGCGGCGCTGCGGCTCGCCCAGCAACGCGTCCAAGGCCACGCCAGCCACGGTCAGCATAGCCACGCTCATTGGCACTCTCCCCATTGGTTTTCGAACAGCATTTCACTCAAGGGCCGCTGCTGAGCCCAGTTTTCCTGGACCAGCATGGGTGCCGGGTAGAACGCCGTAACCGGCCCCAGGCACAGCACTGCCACCGGTTTGGCCCCCGCCGGCATACCCAGCAGGTCCGCCAGGGCCTGCGGGTCGAACAGCGACACCCAGCCCATGCCCAGGCCTTCGCCACGTGCTGCCAGCCACAGGTTCTGAATGGCACAGGCCAGTGACGCCAGGTCCATTTCAGGGAGGGTGCGGCGACCGAAGATGTGCGGCTCGCGGTTGTCCATCAAGGCCGCCACCAGCACCTCGGCACAGTCGTTGATGCCTTCCACCTTCAGTTTCATGAACGCGTCGGAGCGTTCGCCCAGGGCCTGGGCAGTGCGCACCCGCTCCGCCTCGACCAAGGCCTGGATCTGCCCGCGCAGTTCACGCCGGGTGATACGAATGAAACGCCAGGGCTGCATGAGCCCGACGCTCGGCGCCTGGTGGGCAGCGGCCAGCAGGCGAGCCAGCACAGCCGGCGCCACGTCCCCAGCCGCGAAATGGCGCATATCGCGGCGCTCGCCGATGGCCCGGTAGATGGCAGCGCGCTCGGCGGCGCTGAAGGCGTGTTCGCTCATGGCCGTAACAGTGCCGCCGCCGCAGGCGGGTTGGACGGGAAATAGAAATGCACATAGGAGGCGGTCAGCCGCCCGACCCGGTACACCGCTTCATTGCCGCGGCCGCCGTTGGGGCTCAGGCCGCGGGCAATCGGGTCCAGCCCGGTCGTGGTCAGGGAATGGTGGTAGGTGTGCCCGCGCAAGGTACCTTCCGGCAACTCCACTGCCTGCAAGGCCAGGGCCGCCAAGCGCTTCTGCATTGTCGCCTCACCCGGCAGCAGGCCGAGCAGTTCGGCGCGCTCGCCGGCCACGTCGGTCAACGCCTCGAGCAGGTACAGCATGCCGCCACATTCGGCCAGCAGCGGCTTGCCCTGTGCATGGTGGGCGCGGATCGCTGCGCACATCGGCGCGTTCGCCGCCAGCCCGTGATGGTGCAATTCGGGGTAGCCACCTGGCAGGTACAGGCTGTCTACCGCCGGCAGTTCGCGGTCGTGCAGCGGCGAGAAGAACGCCAGTTGGGCCCCCAGGCTGCGCAGCAGGTCGAGGTTGGCACCGTAGGTGAAGGCAAAAGCCTCGTCGCGCGCCACGCCGATACGCACACCGGCCAGCGAGGCTGCGCAGGCGTGTACTGCCGGCTCGGCAAAGCACACCGGTGGCGGCAGCGCCGCATCGCAACTGGCCCCCAATGCTTCGGCGGCGGCGTCCAGGCGGGCATCGAGATCGTTCAGTTCACTGGCCTGGACCAGGCCCAGGTGCCGGCTGGGCAATTCGATGCCACGCTCGCGGGACAACCCGCCATACCAGCGCAAGCCTTCAGTCAGGCTGCCTTCCAGCAGCTGTGCGTGGCGCAGGCTGCCGACCCGGTTGGCCAGCACCCCGGCAAACGGCAGGTCGGCCTGGTAGCGCGCCAGGCCCAGGGCCAGCGCGCCGAAGGTCTGGGCCATGGCCGTGCCGTCGATCACGGCCAGCACCGGCACACCGAAATGGCGTGCCAGGTCGGCACTGGAGGGGGTGCCATCGAACAACCCCATCACCCCTTCGATCAGGATCAGGTCGGCCTCCCCTGCCGCTTCCCACAACAGCCGGCGGCTTTCCTCCGCGCCGATCATCCACAGGTCCAGCTGGTACACCGGCGCGCCACTGGCCCGCTCCAGAATCATGGGGTCAAGAAAGTCCGGCCCGCACTTGAACACCCGCACCTTGCGCCCGCGGTTACGGTGCAGGCGGGCCAGTGCGGCGGTGACGGTGGTCTTGCCCTGGCCGGAGGCGGGAGCCGCGATCAGCACGGCTGGGCAGTGGCGCGCCTGGCTCACAGCTCTACGCCTTTCTGTGCGCGGATGCCGGCCTGGAAGGCATGCTTGAGCATGCCCATCTCGGTCACGGTGTCGGCCAGCTCGACCATTTCAGGCTTGGCCCCGCGGCCAGTGACGATCACATGCTGCATCGGCGGCCGGGCCTGGATGTCGGACAGGACCTGGTCAAGGTCGAGGTAGCCGTGCTTGAGGGCGATGTTCAGCTCGTCCAGCACCACGAACTGCACGCTGGGGTCCTGCAGCAGCTGACGGGACACCGCCCAGGCGGCTTCGGCCGCGGCGATGTCGCGCTGGCGGTCCTGGGTTTCCCAGGTGAAGCCTTCGCCCATCACGTGGTAGCGCACCTGCTCGGGGAAGCGGCGGAAGAACAGCTCTTCACCGGTGCTGTTGCGGCCTTTGATGAACTGCACCACACCACACTGCATGCCATGGCCCAAGGCCCGCGCAAGCATGCCGAAGGCCGAGCTGCTCTTGCCTTTGCCATTGCCAGTCAGCACCAGCAGCAGGCCGCATTCGTTGGGGGAGTTGGCGATACGTTCGTCGATGACTGCCTTCTTGCGCTGCATGCGCGCCAAGTGGCGTTCGTCGCGTTCGGTGGGTTCGCTCATCAGGGTTCTCCGCTGGCTGTCACCACGGCAACGCGCGGCAATAAAGAGTAGGCAGGCAGACGGAGAACGCGCAGGGGCCATGGCAAGGGGCCACGGTGCACCGCGCATCACCCTCCGTGATGCCGTTGGCAGATATCAGGCCGGTCTCCGGGCTTGTGAGGGGGCCTTGGCCCTGGCCTGCGCGCCTTCCCGGGTAAACACCCAGTGGCCCTGCGCGGCCGCGACTCACCTACCGTTGCGGGGGCAGCGCCGGACTCGCGCCATGCTGGCGCCCACCGGCTTCCCAGTTTCACCCTGCCCAGTCGGGGCTGGCAGGGCACCTGAAACACGCGCGAAGGTTAGAGGGTTGTACCGGGAGCGTCAATCGGAGTGGGCAGGGAGTGCGTACTTGCAAAGCGGCGACGCTGGCCAATTCTCCAGGCTGTGCCACACTGATAGCACATAGCCATCATGCTCGACTGTACGCCACTACAATGACAAAAGGAGAGTGCAGCATGCGAGGCCATCTCATCAACAACCCGAACCTGGAGTTCCTCGGCCCGGTGCTGGAACGCTGGGTCGACTGCATTGACCGCTGCAACCAGTTTTACGGCGATGGCGAGGCACCTTACTGGCACGGCGCGGCTGCCAATGCCGGGGTGCTGGCAGCCTCGGCGTGGGAGGCTGAGCTGGCGGCGTTACAGCAGTTTGCCGGCAAGAAGCAGCGTGATGAAGGTGACCATGAGGGGCGCTGCGATCTGTCGATCAGCAGTGCTGACCAAGTGCTGTACCTGAGCGTGGGTCAGCGGTGGCCAAGGCTGGCGAAGCTGGACATGGCAGCTGCATTGCAGGAAACCGCCGTGCGCGCCCGGCAGGTGGCCTACCCCAGCCAGTTGAAGGCGGGGGCTTTGTTCATCAGCCCATGGAAGGCTGGCCCGCACGCCAGCCCTGAAGAGTTGCAGGACATGGTCGACGACTTGCAGAAACACAGCGCGTGCGCGGTGGCCTGGTACTTCCCGTATGCGTACCGCAAGTTGCATAACGAGCTGGGGCAGTACTTTCCGGGGGTGGCGTTGTTGCTGAAGCAGGCTTGAAACAACGTGGGCGTTGAAACCGCATAGGTATTCGTTCGCGTAGGCGGCGCCGAGTCACTTTTCCGCCCTTACGGCGGGTTACTTTGGTCTTGGCCAAAGTAACCAAAGCCGCCCGCTCCCGTCATCCGGCCCCTACGCTTCGCTCCGGGGTCCCCTCGCTACGGGCATGCTCCTGAAGTCGCAATCTGCAGCGCCTGAACTACCGCGCGCTAAGAAGCAAAAGCAAAAAGCAGAAGCAACAACTGCGCTTGCGTGGGTTTCGCACCACGCAACCAAACCCCGCCCAGCTTTTGATCTGGCTGTTGATCTTGATCTTGATCTTGATCTTGATCTTGATCTTGATCTTGATCTTGATCTTGATCTTGATCTTGATCTTGATCTTGATCTTGATCTTGATCTTGATCTTGATCTTCGCGACTTCAGGAGGCCGAGCGGAGGGCATGCGGAGGGAGGTGACGGGCATGGATGCCCGTCAAGCGCTGAGGCCCCAGGGATGGGGCCTGCAGCGCGTACTCCCGG
>NZ_QJRK01000085.1:0-12759 GCF_003205245.1 Pseudomonas sp. MB-090624
GCGGGCAGATGTTCGCCCGCGCGACCATCGAGCGGCTGGCGCGGGCCTACGAGGCGGAGCTGGCGGCGCTGGTCGAGCACTGCCAGGCACCGCAAGGGCTGACGCCGTCGGACTTCCCGCTGGCGGGCCTGAGCCAGGCGCAACTCGACGCACTGCCGGTGGCGGTGGCCGAAATCGAAGACATCTACCCACTGTCGCCGATGCAGCAGGGCATGCTGTTCCATTCCACGTTCGGCGAGAGCGACGGCGACTACATCAACCAGATGCAGGTCGAGGTCGCAGGCCTGGATGTGGCACGCTTCGAGGCGGCCTGGAACGCAGTGCTCCAGGCTCATGACAGCCTGCGTTGTGTCTTCGTCTGGTCCGCCGACCAGGCCCAACCGGTGCAGGTAGTGCTGCGCGAGGCCCGTGTGCCGTTCAGCGAGCTGGACTGGCGCGGCCGTGATGACCTGGCGCATGCGCTCCCGACACTGGCCGCCGAAGAACGTGGGCGCGGCTTCGATGTACTGCAGGCGCCATTGCTGCGCCTGGTGCTGGTGCGCCTGGAAGATGACCGCCATGCACTGGTCTACACCAGCCATCACATCCTCATGGACGGCTGGAGCAATGCGCAACTGCTGGGTGAAGTGCTGCAACGCTACTGTGGCGAGCGGCCCACGCAGGCGGCGGGCCGCTTTGGCGACTACATTGGCTGGTTGCAGCGCCAGGACCGAGCACAGAGCGAAGCGTTCTGGCGCGGGCAACTGGCCGCACTGCAAGCGCCCACCCGCCTGGCCAGCACCTGTCAGCATGTCGGTGTCGAAGGCTACGCCGAGCACAGCCTTTCTATCGATGCGCAGACCACTGCACGCCTGGCCCGCTTCGCCCGTGAGCGCAAGGTCACCGTCAACACCTTGGTGCAGGGTGCCTGGGCCTTGTTGCTGCAGCGTCGTGTCGGCCAGGACTGCGTGTCGTTCGGCGCCACCATGGCCGGTCGACCGGCCGAGCTGGCCGGTATCGAGCAGCAGATCGGCCTGTTCATCAACACCTTGCCGGTGATCGTGCCATGCACCGCCGGGCAGGCGCTTGGCGACTGGCTGGACGATTTGCAGGCGCTCAACCTGCGCATCCGCGAACACGAGCACACGCCACTGTTCGACATCCAGCGCTGGGCCGGGCAGGGCGGTGACGCGCTGTTCGACAGTCTGCTGGTGTTCGAAAACTACCCGGTGGCCGAGGCCCTGGAGCGCGGTTCGCCCTCGGGGCTGCGCTTTGGCCCGGTGCGCACACAGGAACAGAGCAACTATCCGCTGACCCTGGTGGTCGGCCTGGAAAACAACCTGTCGCTGCGCTGCAGCTATGACCGGCAGGCGTTCAGCGCGGCGATCATCGAGCAGATCGGCCAGCAACTGCGTCACTTGCTGCTGCAGATGCTCGAACACGGCGCGCAGGTGCCTGTCGAAGCCTTGCAATTGCTCGATGACCAGCAACGCCAGGTTGCGGTACAGGCCTGGAATAGTGCCCCGGCCACGTTCACGCCGAGCCAGCCGCTGCATCGCCTGATCGAAGCCCAGGCGGCCCGCGCGCCGCAAGCGCCGGCGCTGGTCTGCGAAGGCGAGCAGTTGAGCTATGCCGAGCTGAACCGCCGGGCCAACCGGGTCGCCCATGCGCTGATCGCCCAAGGCGTCGGCCCGGACGTGCTGGTAGGCCTGGCCGCACCGCGTTCGCTGGAGATGGTGGTCGGCCTGCTGGCCATCCTCAAGGCCGGTGGCGCCTACGTGCCGCTGGACCCGGCCTACCCGCTGGAGCGCCTGCACTACATGATCGAGGACAGCGGCCTGCAGTTGCTGCTCGGCCAGGGCGACCTCGGGCTGAGCCTGGCGGCGAACGTGCAGGTGCTGGACCTGGCCGCCGACTACACCGACGACGCAGGCTTGGCCGAGGTCAACCCGAACGTCGCGGTGGGCCTGGATAACCTGGCCTATGTCATCTACACCTCCGGCTCCACCGGCAAGCCGAAGGGCACCTTGCTGCCGCACCGCAACGTGCTGCGCCTGTTCGAGGCCACGGACGGCTGGTTCGGCTTCGGCCCGCAGGACTGCTGGACGCTGTTCCATTCCTATGCCTTCGACTTCTCGGTATGGGAGCTGTTCGGCGCCTTGCTGCATGGTGGCCGCCTGGTGATCGTGCCGCAGGATGTCAGCCGTTCGCCGGAGGCCTTCTACCAACTGCTGTGCGAGCAGCAGGTGACCGTGCTCAACCAGACGCCGTCGGCGTTCCGCCAGCTGATGCAGGTGGCCTGCGCCGAAGGCCAGCGCAGCGACCAGCAGCTGCGCTACGTGGTATTTGGCGGCGAGGCGCTGGAGGTCGGCAGCCTGCGCCCGTGGTTCGAGCGCTTCGGCGATCGTGCGCCGCAACTGGTCAACATGTACGGCATCACCGAAACCACGGTGCACGTGACCTACCGTCCATTGTCGCTGGCTGACCTGGCGCAGGGCGCGTCGAGCCCGATTGGCGTGCCGATCCCGGACCAGAGCCTGTACGTGCTCGACAGCGACCTCAACCCGGTGGCTGCCGGCTGTGTCGGCGAGCTGTACGTCGGCCGCCAGGGCCTGGCGCGTGGCTACCTCAAGCGCGCCGGGCTCAGCGCCACGCGCTTCATTCCCGACCCGTTCGGCGACAGCGGGGCGCGGCTGTACCGCAGTGGCGACCTGGCCCGCTGGCGCGCCGATGGGGTGATCGAGTACGTCGGGCGGATGGACCATCAGGTGAAGATCCGTGGCTTCCGCATCGAGCTGGGCGAGATCCAGGCGCGGCTGCAGGCGCTGCCCCAGGTGCGTGAGGCCGTGGTGCTGGCCCAGGAGGGGCCGAGCGGCACCCAGCTGGTCGGCTACCTGGTGGCCGGGCAAGCGGTGGCCGACCAGGCGGTCTGGCGTGAGGCGGTCAAGGCCGCGCTGCGCGAGGACCTGCCGGAGTACATGGTGCCGGCGCACCTGCTGCTGCTCGAGCGCATGCCGCTGACCGCCAACGGCAAGCTCGACCGCCGTGCCTTGCCGGCGGCGGATGCCAGCCTGCTGCAACAGGCGTATGTGGCGCCAGTCACTGAACTTGAACAGCAGGTGGCAGGCATCTGGGCCCAGGTGCTGGAACTGGAGCAAGTAGGCTTGAGCGACAACTTCTTCGAGCTTGGCGGCCATTCGTTACTGGCTACCCAGGTCGTACTGCGCCTGCGCGACGCGCTGGGCCATGAAGTGCCGGTCAAGACGCTGTTCCTGGCCCGCGACCTGGCAGACTTCTGCGTGGCTTTGCAGGCCCTGCAGCCTGCCCTCGAGCCACTGCACGATGTTTTGGCTAAATCCTTGGAGGACCTCAATCGTCTAACTGCCGATGATCTTGAAAAACTGATTTCCTAGTGAGGACACGGCATGCAGCAACTAATCGAATCGGTAAGCGCGCTTTCTTCCGAGAAGCGCAAAGCCTTGGCGATTCTGCTGAGTCAGAAGGGGGTCAATCTTTATGGCATCGCGCCGATTTTCCGGCGTGATGCCAACGAGCCCCTTCGGCTGTCCTATGCCCAGGAACGTCAGTGGTTCCTATGGAACCTGGAGCCGCACAGCGCGGCGTATCACATCCCCACGGCGCTGCGCTTGCGCGGCACCCTGGACATGGCCGCGCTGCAGCGCAGCTTCGCGACGCTGATCGAGCGTCACGAAGTACTGCGCAGCGTGTTCGTCGAGGTCGACGGGCAGTTGCTGCAGCAGGTTCGTGCGCCGTTCGCGCTGCCGCTGCCGGTGCAGGTACTGCCCGATGCCGGGCAACTGGAACAGGCAGTGGCGGCGGAGATCGCCGAGCTCTTCGACCTGGGCGGAGGGCCGTTGCTGCGCGCACGTTTGCTGCAGCTGAGCGAAGAAGACCATGTGCTGGTATTGACCCAGCACCACATCATTTCCGACGGCGCCTCGATGCAGTTGATGGTCGAGGAGCTGATCGACTGCTATGCCGCGTTCAGTCGTGGCCAGCAGCCCGAGCTGCCGGCGCTGCCGATCCAGTACGCCGACTATGCATTGTGGCAGCGCCAATGGATGGAGGCTGGCGAGCGCGAGCGCCAATTGGCCTACTGGACCACCCGCCTGGGCGGCGAGCAGCCGGTGCTGGAGCTGCCGCTGGATCGTCCGCGGCCAGCGCTGCAGAGCTGGCGTGGTGCACGCCTGGATATCGAACTGTCGGCCGAGCTGGGCAAGGGTTTGCAAGAGGTGGCGCGGCAGCAAGGGGCGACCCTGTACATGGTCCTGCTGGCGTCGTTCCAGGCGCTGTTGCACCGCTACAGCCGACAGCGCGATATCCGTGTCGGCGTGCCGATCGGCAACCGCAACCGCGCCGAGACCGAGCGCCTGATCGGCTTCTTCGTCAATACCCAGGTGCTCAGCGCCGAAGTCGATGGTCAGGCGCCGTTCACCACATTGCTGCAACAGACCAAGGAGGCGGCGCTGGGGGCCCAGGAGCATCAGGACCTGCCGTTCGAGCAACTGGTCGAAGCCTTGGCACCGGAGCGCAACCTCAGCCACAGCCCGTTGTTCCAGGTGCTGTTCAATCACCAGGCGCACCGTGGCGAGGGTCGGCAGGCCCATGAGCTGCCGGGCCTGCGAGTGGAATCGCTGAACTGGGAGAGCCAGACCGCGCAATTCGACCTGATGCTCGATACCCATGAAGAGCAGGGGCAGTTGTGGGCGTCGCTGACCTACGCGACCGACCTGTTCGACTGCACCACCATCGAGCGCCTGGCGGGCCACTGGCAGGCGTTGCTCGAAGGTATCGTCAGCGCCCCCGGCACGCGCGTCAGCGAGTTGCCGATGCTGAGCGCGGCGGAACGTGCCGCCACCCTGGCTGCCTGGAATACCGCCCCGGCTACGTTCACGCCGAGCCAGCCGCTGCATCGCCTGATCGAAGCCCAGGCGGCCCGCGCGCCGCAAGCGCCGGCGCTGGTCTGTGAAGGCGAACAGTTGAGCTATGCCGAGCTGAACCGCCGGGCCAACCAGGTCGCCCATGCGCTGATCGCCCGAGGCGTCGGCCCGGACGTGCTGGTGGGCCTCGCCGCGCCGCGCTCGCTGGAGATGGTGGTCGGCCTGCTGGCCATCCTCAAGGCCGGTGGCGCCTACGTGCCGCTGGACCCGGCTTACCCGCTGGAGCGCCTGCACTACATGATCGAGGACAGCGGCCTGCAGTTGCTGCTCGGCCAGGGCGACCTCGGGCTGAGCCTGGCGGCGAACGTGCAGGTGCTGGACCTGGCCGCCGACTACACCGACGACGCAGGCTTGGCCGAGGTCAACCCGAACGTCGCGGTGGGCCTGGATAACCTGGCCTATGTCATCTACACCTCCGGCTCCACCGGCAAGCCGAAGGGCACCTTGCTGCCGCACCGCAACGTGCTGCGCCTGTTCGAGGCCACGGACGGCTGGTTCGGCTTCGGCCCGCAGGACTGCTGGACGCTGTTCCATTCCTATGCCTTCGACTTCTCGGTATGGGAGCTGTTCGGCGCCTTGCTGCATGGTGGCCGCCTGGTGATCGTGCCGCAGGATGTCAGCCGTTCGCCGGAGGCCTTCTACCAACTGCTGTGCGAGCAGCAGGTGACCGTGCTCAACCAGACGCCGTCGGCGTTCCGCCAGCTGATGCAGGTGGCCTGCGCCGAAGGCCAGCGCAGCGACCAGCAGCTGCGCTACGTGGTATTTGGCGGCGAGGCGCTGGAGGTCGGCAGCCTGCGCCCGTGGTTCGAGCGCTTCGGCGATCGTGCGCCGCAACTGGTCAACATGTACGGCATCACCGAAACCACGGTGCACGTGACCTACCGTCCATTGTCGCTGGCTGACCTGGCGCAGGGCGCGTCGAGCCCGATTGGCGTGCCGATCCCGGACCAGAGCCTGTACGTGCTCGACAGCGACCTCAACCCGGTGGCTGCCGGCTGTGTCGGCGAGCTGTACGTCGGCCGCCAGGGCCTGGCGCGTGGCTACCTCAAGCGCGCCGGGCTCAGCGCCACGCGCTTCATTCCCGACCCGTTCGGCGACAGCGGGGCGCGGCTGTACCGCAGTGGCGACCTGGCCCGCTGGCGCGCCGATGGGGTGATCGAGTACGTCGGGCGGATGGACCATCAGGTGAAGATCCGTGGCTTCCGCATCGAGCTGGGCGAGATCCAGGCGCGGCTGCAGGCGCTGCCCCAGGTGCGTGAGGCCGTGGTGCTGGCCCAGGAGGGGCCGAGCGGCACCCAGCTGGTCGGCTACCTGGTGGCCGGGCAAGCGGTGGCCGACCAGGCGGTCTGGCGTGAGGCGGTCAAGGCCGCGCTGCGCGAGGACCTGCCGGAGTACATGGTGCCAGCGCACCTGCTGCTGCTCGAGCGCATGCCGCTGACCGCCAACGGCAAGCTCGACCGCCGCGCCTTGCCGGCGGCGGATGCCAGCCTGCTGCAACAGGCCTATGTAGCCCCGCAAAGCGAAATGGAACAGCGCATTGCTGCTGTCTGGGCCGAGGTGCTGCGTCTGGAGCGGGTCGGCTTGAGCGACAACTTCTTCGAGCTGGGTGGCGACTCGATCATTTCCATCCAGGTGGTCAGCCGTGCCCGTCAGGCCGGCATTCATTTCACCCCCAAGCAGCTGTTCCAGCACCAGACCGTGCAGGGCCTGGCCCGTGTGGCGCGCGAGGGCGGCGCGGCGCCGCGTATCGACCAGGGCGCGGTGCAGGGCGGCATGCCGCTGCTGCCGGTACAGCAGTGGTTCTTCGGCGAAGTGACCGACCAGGCGCACCACTGGAACCAGTCAGTGCTGCTGCGTCCCACTCGGGTCTTGCAGGCGGCGACCGTCGAGGCGGCCTTGCAGGCTCTGCTGGTGCAGCACGATGCGTTGCGCCTGCGCTTTACCCGCGAGCAGGGGCAGTGGCAGGCCAGTCACGGTCAGCCTGGCCAGGCCAAGGACCTGCTCTGGCAGCGGCAGGCCGCCGACCAGGACGCGCTGCTGGCACTGTGTGAAGCGGCGCAACGCAGCCTGAGCCTGGAAGGGCCGCTGCTGCGTGCTGTGCTGGTCGGCATGGGTGACGGCAGCCAACGCTTGCTGCTGGTGATCCACCACCTGGTCATCGACGGCGTGTCCTGGCGCGTGCTGTTCGAGGACCTGCAACAGGCCTGCGCGCAACTGGATGCGCAGCAGCCTGTGCGGCTGCCGGCAAAAACCAGTGCCTACAAGGCCTGGGCCGAGCGGTTGGCGGAGCACGCCTGTAGTGACGCCATGGCGCGCGAGCTGGCCTGGTGGCAAGGCCAGCTGGCCGATGCTCCGCAGGACCTGCCGTGCGCCAATCCGGCCGGCGGCCAGCAGAACCGCCATGCCCGCAGCCTGCATACGCGGCTGGACAGCGAGCTCACCCGGCAGTTGCTGCAGCAGGCCCCGGCGGCTTACCGCACCCAGGTCAACGACCTGCTGCTGACCGCGCTGGCCCGGGTGGTGTGCCGCTGGAGCGCGCAGCACACCGCGCTGATCCAACTTGAAGGGCATGGCCGCGAAGACCTGTTCGACGACATCGACCTGACTCGCACCGTCGGCTGGTTCACTATCTTGTTCCCGCTGGCCCTCACGCCTGCGCAGGACCTGGCAGGCTCGATCAAGGCGGTCAAGGAGCAACTGCGCGCCGTCCCCGCCAAGGGCATCGGCTACGGCATGCTCCGCCACCTGGGCGATGCGGCGGTGCAGGCCGGCCTTGCCGCGTTGCCGGTGCCGCGTATCACCTTCAACTATCTGGGGCAGTTCGATGGCAGTTTCGACGCCGAGCAGGGTGCACTGTTCGTCCCGGTCGGCGAGCCGCGCGGCGAGGAGCAGAGCCCGGCGGCGCCGCTGGGCAACTGGCTGACGCTCAATGGGCAGGTCTACGGTGGTGAACTGACCATCGCCTGGACCTACAGCCACGAGATGTTCTCTGCGGCCACGGTCCAGGCCTTGGCCGATGACTACGCTGCCGAGCTGAAGGCGCTCATCGCCCATTGCTGCGACCCGCACCATGCCGGTGTCACGCCCTCGGACTTCCCGCTGGCACGCCTGGATCAGGCGCACCTCGACCAGTTGCTGGACGATCCGCGCGCGGTCGAGGATGTCTACCCGTTGTCGCCGATGCAACAGGGCATGCTGTTCCATAGCCTGTATGGCCAGGGCAACGGCGACTATATCAACCAAATGCGGGTGACCGTGGAAGGCTTGCAGGTCGAGCGTTTCCGTGCAGCCTGGCAGGCGTCGGCCGATGCCCAGCCGATCCTGCGCAGTCGCTTCGCCTGGGAAGGTGACATCGGCCAGCCGCTGCAGATCGTCCAGCGCCAGGTCCAGGTGCCGTTCGACTACCTCGACTGGCATGCCGAGGCCGAGCCTGGCGCACGCCTGGACGCCCTGGCCGAGGCCGAGCGCGCACGTGGTTTCGACCTGCGTGAGGCGCCGTTGCTGCGTATGACCGTGGTGCGCACCGGCGAGCAATGCTTCGAGCTGATCTACACCAACCATCACATTCTCATGGACGGCTGGAGCAACTCCCAGTTGATGGGGGAAGTGCTGCAGCGTTATGCCGGCCAGGCGCCGGCCCAGGCCGGGCGTTACCGCGACTACATCGACTGGTTGCAGCGCCAGGATCCGGCGGTCAGCGAAGCGTTCTGGCGCGAGCGCCTGGCCGAGCTGGAGGCGCCCACACGTTTGGCCCAGGGCCTGCAAGCCGAGCCTGGCAGCGGGTACGCCAGCCATGTGCGGCTGGTCGACGCCGAGCGCACGCTGCGCCTGGAAGCCTTCGCCCGCCAGCAGAAGGTCACTGTCAACACCCTGCTGCAAGCAGCCTGGCTACTGCTGTTGCAGCGCTACAGCGGGCAGGCCACGGTGGCCTTCGGCGCCACTGTGGCGGGCCGGCCGCTGGAGCTGCCGGGTATCGAGCAGCAGATCGGTCTGTTCATCAATACCCTGCCGGTGATCGCCACCCCACAGCCGGCCCAGTCCGTGGCCGACTGGCTGCAGGCAGTGCAGGCGCTCAACCTTGGCTTGCGTGAGCATGAGCACACGCCCTTGTTCGATATCCAGCGCTGGGCCGGGCAGGGCGGTGACGCGCTGTTCGACAGCCTGCTGGTGTTCGAGAACTACCCGGTGGCCGAGGCCCTGGAGCGTGGCGCGCCACAGGAGCTGCGCTTCGGCAGCGTCGACAGTCGCGAGCAGACCAACTACCCGCTGACCCTGGGCGTGAACCTGGGCGGTACCCTGGAGCTGCACTACAGCTTCATGCGTGCCCATTTCGATGAGGCGGCCATTGTCCGCCTGGACCAGCAACTGGTCGGCCTGATGGAGCAGTTCAGCCAGGCGCCCGCTACGGCCTTGGGCAACCTGAGCCTGCTCGATAGCCAGGCCCGAGAGGCTCTGGCCGTGGCCAACGCGCCGCAGCCATGGCAGGACGGCTTGCTGGTGCACCAACGCATCGCGGCCCAGGCCGCGCGCCGGCCTCATGCTCCAGCGGTACTGTTCGGTGACCAGGTGCTGGACTTCGCCAGCCTGGAGCGTCAGGCCAACCAACTGGCCCATCGCCTGGTCGCCGAAGGCGTAGGCGCCGAGATCCGTGTCGGCGTGGCCTTGCCCCGTGGGCCGCAGGTGATCGTGGCCTTGCTCGCCGTGCTCAAGGCCGGTGGCGCCTATGTGCCGCTGGACGCCAGCTATCCGGCCGAGCGCCTGGCCTACCTGATGCAGGACTCTGGTATCGCCCTGTTGCTCAGCGACTCGACCTTGCGCGGGCAACTGCCGCTGCCGGCGGCGTTGGCTGCCCTCTATCTCGACCAGCTCGACCTGGCCGCACAGCCGACCCATGCGCCGCGAACAGTCGTGCAGCCGCAGAGCCTGGCCTATGTGATCTACACCTCCGGTTCCACCGGCAAGCCCAAGGGGGTGTGCGTCGAGCACGGCCCGCTGGCGATGCACTGCGAAGCCATCGGCCGGCGCTATGCCATGGTCGAGGACGATTGCGAGCTGCACTTCATGTCGTTTGCCTTCGACGGCGCTCATGAGCGCTGGCTCACCGCGTTGACCCACGGCAGCCGCCTGCTGGTGCGGGATGACAGCCTCTGGGAGCCAGGCCAGACCTGCGCGCGCATGCGTGAGCACGGCGTGACCGTGGCGGCGTTCCCGCCAGCGTACCTGTTGCAGATGGCCGAGCACGTCGAGCTGCATGGCCAGGCGCCGAAGGCGCGCATTTACTGCTTCGGCGGCGACGCGGTGCCGCGTGACAGCTACCAGCGCGTGCATGCCGCCCTGGCGCCGGAGCACATCATCAACGGCTACGGCCCGACCGAGACGGTGGTGACCCCGCTGATCTGGAAAGCCGACCGCGCGACCGACTGCGGCGCTGCCTACGCACCGATCGGCACGCGTATCGGCGACCGTCGCACCTACGTGCTGGCCGCCGACCTGAGCGTGCTGCCAGCCGGCCTGCAGGGTGAGCTGTACCTTGGTGGCCACGGGCTGGCCCGTGGCTACCTGGACCGGCCGGGCATGACCGCCGAGCGCTTCGTGCCCGACCCGCACGGCGAGCCGGGCGCGCGCCTGTACCGCAGTGGCGACCTGGTACGCGAGCGCCGCGATGGCGTGTTCGACTACCAGGGGCGCGTGGACAACCAGGTAAAAATCCGCGGTTTCCGCGTTGAACTGGGCGAAGTCGAGGCCCGCCTGCTGGCCCAGGCGGGTGTGCGCGATGCCGCCGTGGTCGCCCGGCCAGGCCCGAGCGGCCAGCAGTTGGTCGGTTATGTGGTGGCGTCGCAGCC
Source organism: Pseudomonas sp. MB-090624 (assembly GCF_003205245.1). Classification (NCBI taxonomy): domain Bacteria; kingdom Pseudomonadati; phylum Pseudomonadota; class Gammaproteobacteria; order Pseudomonadales; family Pseudomonadaceae; genus Pseudomonas; species Pseudomonas sp. MB-090624. The sequence goes on from NZ_QJRK01000085.1 coordinate 10,784, forward strand.
AGGTCAGGCTGATGCCGCGTGGTGCGACGCGCTCAGGGCGAGCCTGCGCGACGTGCTGCCGGACTATATGGTTCCGGCGCATGTCCTGGCGCTTGCCAGCATGCCGCTGACCCCCAACGGCAAGCTTGACCGCAAGGCGCTGCCCCAGCCTGAGGCCGGTCAGTCCCGACAGGATCACCAGCCACCGCGTACCGCGCTGGAGCAGACGGTGGCGGCGATCTGGGCCGATGTGCTCAAGCTGCCGCAGGTGGGCTTGCACGATCACTTCTTCGAGCTGGGTGGTCATTCGTTGCTGGCCACTCAGGTCGTCGCCCGGGTGCGTCACGCTTTGCAGGTCGAGGTGGCGCTGCGCACCTTGTTCGAGCATGGCACCCTGCAAGCGTTCTGCGCCCAGCTGTCTGAGTCTGCCAACGCAGCGGTTCCCGCCATCGGCCTGGCCGATCGCTCGCGGGCGCTGGCCTTGTCCTATGCCCAGGAGCGTCAGTGGTTCCTCTGGCAGCTGGCCCCGGACAGCGCCGCCTACCATATTCCGGTGGCCCTGCGCCTGCGCGGGGCATTGCGTGTCGAAGCCCTGCGCCGGGCGTTCGAACACCTGGTGGCGCGGCACGAGAGCCTGCGCACGGTGTTCGTGCATGCCCAGGGGCGTACCGAGCAGGTGATACAGGCGCCGTATGCCTTCGAGCTGCCGTTGCAGGTGCTGGCCGATGCCAGCGATGCCGCGCTGCTGCCGCGGGTGGAACAGGAGGTCGCACGGCCGTTCGACCTCGCGCAGGGCCCGCTGCTGCGCGCCTGCCTGTTGCGCCAGGGCCGCGATGAACATGTGCTGGTGCTGGTGATGCATCACATCGTCAGCGATGGTGTGTCGATGCAGGTCATGGTCGACGAACTGGTGGCCCTGTACGACGCCTTTGACCAGGGGCAGGCACCGAGCCTTGCGCCGCTGCCGATCCAGTACGCTGACTATGCCGCCTGGCAGCGCCAGTGGATGGACGCTGGTGAGCGTGAGCGGCAGCTGACCTATTGGGTCGAACGCCTGGGTGGCACCCAGCCTGTGCTCGAACTGCCGCTGGATCACCCGCGCCCGGCGATGCGCAGCCAAGCCGGTGCCAGTTTGACGCTGGCCCTGCCCGGTGAGCTGCAGCAGGCGTTGCGTGCACTGGCCAGGCAACAGGGGGTGACGCTGTTCATGCTGTTGCTGGCGGCTTACCAGACGTTGCTGCACCGCTACAGCGGCCAGGCCGACATCCGTGTCGGTGTGCCGATCGCCAACCGCAACCATGCCCGCACCGAAGGCATGATCGGCTTCTTCGTCAACACCCAGGTGCTCAAGGCCGAGTTCGCGCCGCAGGCGACCTTTGCCGCGCTGCTGGGCCAGGTGCGCCAGGCGGCGCTGGAGGCGCAGGCCTACCAGGACCTGCCGTTCGAGCAACTGGTCGAGGCCCTGGCGCCGGAGCGCAACCTCAGCCACAGCCCGCTGTTCCAGGCACTGTTCAACTACCAGAGCGGCGCACGCCGTGGCCAGGGCGCGCAACAGGCGCATGCCTTGAGCGTCGAAGGGCTGCAATGGGATACCGGTGTCGCTCAGTTCGACCTGACCTTGGATGTGTTCGACAGCGAAGAGGGCATGCTGGCCTCGTTGGTGTATGCCACCGACCTGTTCGAGCGCTCGACCATCGAGCGGCTGTCCACCCACTTCATCAACCTGCTGCAAGCCATCGTCGAGCAACCGCACCAACCGGTGGCCGAACTGCCATTGCTGGCGGCCGCCGAGCGCGAGCGCACCCTGGTCACCTGGAACGCCACCGCTGAACATTTCCCGCTGCAGCAGAGCATCCAGCAACTGATCGAGGCCCAGGTGCAGCGCACCCCGGATGCCCCGGCGCTGGCCTTCGGCGAGGTGCGCCTGAGCTACGCCCAGCTCAACGCCCGCGCCAACCGCCTGGCCCATCGCCTGATCGCCCTGGGTGTCGGCGCGG
>NZ_QJRK01000086.1:0-12673 GCF_003205245.1 Pseudomonas sp. MB-090624
CCAAGGCGTTCGCGCGCGAATCCCACAGGAATAATTGGCCCGAAACAAACGTAGGAGCGAGCGCAGCTCGCGATTGCGCCGCGCGGGCGGCGCTCGATCTCACAGGCGCTGCCATACCTTGTGGCAAACACCTGTCAGCCCTAAGGCGATCCCTGTGGGAGCTGGCTTGCCAGCGATAGGGCCCGTGCCGGCTACATCAAAGGCTGATCAGTACACATCCCGCCGATACCGCCCATCCTCGATCAATTGCTGCACAGCGGCCTCCCCAAGAATGCCATTGAGCGCGGCATCCACCCCCGCAGCCATGCCTTGCAGGCTGCCGCAGACATACACACACGCACCCTCTGCCAGCCAACGCTTGAACGCCTCGGCCTGCTGCAGCAACACATCCTGCACGTACACCTTTTCGGCTTGATCGCGAGAGAACGCCAGGTCCAGCCGTGCCAGGTCGCCGTTGGCCAGCCAGCCTTGCAGCTCTTCACCACACAACAGGTCATGGGCGCGGTTACGCTCACCGAACAGCAGCCAGTTGCGCTGCTCCCCCGCATTCACCCGCGCCCGCATCAGGCTGCGCAAGCCGGCCAGTCCAGTGCCATTGCCGATCAGGATCATGGGTGCGGCGTGGCCCGGCAGGTGGAAGCTGCTGTTGCGGCGCAGGCGCAGGCTCAGCGTGCCATTGAGCGGCAGGTACTCGGTCAACCAGCCGGAACCCAGGCCCAGCTGCCCATCGGCGTGGCGCTCCTGGCGTACGATCAACTCGAGCACGCCATCGCTGGCAATCGAGGCGATGGAGTATTCACGGCTGCCAATCGGCACCAGGGCATCGACCAGCGCCTGCGGCTGCAGGCCGATCAGGTGATCACGGCGCGTTGGCAACTGGCGACCGGCCAGCGCCTGGGCCAGGGTTTCACTCAGGCCATTGACCTGCACCGCTGTGGTTGCATCGACCGCCATGCCCTTGAGGAACGCGGCGACCCGCGGTGGACCATTGAGTGGCAGCACCTCCACCAGGTCGCCAGCCTCCCAACTGACCGGGGTTTGCGGTTGCAAGCCTAGCAGGTAGACCGGCCGGCCCTGGCTGCCGGGGTTGAGCAGCTTGCGCTGCACCAGCGTCCAGTTGGCGAAGCTTGGCGGTTGCCAGGCGGCCACCGGCTGGGCCCCGGTCAGCTGCGCCAGCGCTTGCTGCCACTGCTGCAGGGCAGCCTGGTCGGCATTGTCCACTTCCACCGGGCTGAATGCGCTGTTGGCCCCGCGCTCGGCGAGCCACGCTTGCAGGCGGCGGGCGAAACCGCAGAAGTGCGGGTACTGGCGATCGCCAAGGGCGAGCAGGGCGTAGCTGAGGTTGTTCAGCGCCCAGGGCTGCCCGAGCACTTTGCGCTCGAAGGCGCGCGCGCTGTCGGGGGCTTCACCGTCGCCGAAGGTGCTGACTACAAACAGTGCGCGGCGGGCCTGGCGCAAGTCTTCCTCACCCAGTTCGGCCAGGGCGCGGACCTGCACCGGCAGGCCGGCTGCCTGCAACTGGCCAGCACTCTGCCAGGCCAGTTGCTCGGCCAGGCCGCTCTGGCTGGCGAAACCGATCAGCCAGCTGTCGCCGTTGCCACTGTTGCTGGCAACGCTGCCGCGAGCGGCGCGCACCTGGCGCTTCTTGCGGCGGCGGTCGAGGTACAGCAGCCAGCCGGTGACGAAGAACAGCGGCATGGTCAGGCTGGCGATGGTGACGATGATGCGCCCCGGCAGGCCAAAGTATTCACCCACATGCAGGGCGTAGACGCTTTGCAGCAGTTGGGCCTTGAAGGATTTGTCGGTATAGCGCTCCTGGCGCCTGACCTGGCCGGTGGCCGGGTCCAGCACCAGGGTGTTGAAGGCCCGTGGGTGGTCGGCGCTGTCCAGCAGGTAGAACAGGTTGGCCGGCTGACCGCCTGCCGCTGGCAGGCGCAGGTTGTACGCCGCAAGGCCAGGCCCGGCAGCCTGTTTGAGGCTGGCCCAGATGGCATCGTAGTCGACCACCCGCGGCGGTGCGTTGGGGTCGACCTTTTGCGGCCCGTGTCGGCCTCGGCCTTCACCGCGTTTGTGCTGCTGGCCAGCGGCCGGGGCATCGGCCAGCAGCCTGTTCAGGCCTTCGCGGTACCACTCGTAGGACCAGAACAGCCCGGTCAGGGCAAACAGCAGGTAGAACAGCAGGCACCAGGTGCCGGCCACGGCGTGCAGGTCCCAGTTGAAGGCGCGGCCCTTCTTGGCCCAGTCCAAGGTCAGCCATGTGCGCCAGTTAAGCGCCTTGCGCGGCCAGCGCAGGTACAGGCCGGACAGGCAGAAAAACACCAGCAGCAGGGTGCAAGCGCCCGTGATCTGCCGGCCGGTATCACCCATCGCCAGGAAGCGGTGCAGGGTGAGCATGAGGTTGAAGAAGCCTTGCCCGGCCACTTCGCCCTTGAGCTCGCCGGTGTACGGGTCGGCGTAGCGCAGCAGGCCACGGCGTTCGCCCGGTGCGGGCATGAAGAAGATACGCGCGGCATTGCCTTCGCGCACATCCACCCACAGCATCGATACCTTCTCGTGTTGCTGGGCTTCGACCCGTTGCACCAGCTCGGCTGGCGGCAGTACGCCTTCGGCGCGTACCTCGACCTTCAGCACGTCGGCATTGAAGGCGCGCAGCAGTTCTTCCTGGAACGAGTACAGCGCTCCGGTAATGCCCATCAAGGCCAGCACCAGGCCAGCGGTGATGCCAAAGAACCAGTGCAATTGGAACAGCGTCTTCTTCACCACATCATCACCTTGTGTTTCTGCCGCATGCTGCGCGGCGTGCATTATGCCTTGATACGCAAAAGCCCCGCTCACGGAGATGAACGGGGCCGGGGTGGGTGTTTTTTAGCGTGTTGCGTTTTACCAGCGCCGCCCGGTCAACCCAACCCCTGTCAGAAGTGCACGCTGGTGGTCAGCAATGCCGTGCGCCCAGCCGCCTGGTTGGCGAAGTGGGTAGAGAAGGCCTTGTCGTAGTAAACCTCGTTGGTCAGGTTCTGCACGTTCAATTGCAGGTCGATGTTCTTGGTCAGCTTGTAGGCAGCCATGGCGTCGTAGCGTACGTAGCTGTCGACCATGGTGGTGTTGGCTACGCTGCCGTATACGTCATCCACGTAGAACGCACCGCCGCCCACGGTCAGCTTCGGTGTAATCGCGTAGGTGGTCCACACGCTGGCGCTGTTGTTCGGGGTGTTCGGCAACTGGTTGCCGTCGTTGGCCTTGCCCAGCGGGCCGCCGTCGATCTGGCGGGCCTGCATGTAGGTGTAGCCAGCGAACACTTGCCATTTTGCGGTGATCTTGCCGCTGGCCGACAGTTCGATACCCTGCACGCGGGTTTCGCCGACGTTCTCGTAGCTTGTGGTATCGACCTGAACGCGCGCGTTTTCCTTCTCGGTGCGGAACAGCGCGGCGGTCAGTGACAGGCGCTGGTCGAGCATGTCCCACTTGGTGCCGATTTCGTAGTTGGTGGTTTCTTCCGGCTCCATGTCGCTGCTCAACAGGTTGCCGGCACGGTCGGTGGTGTTGCCCAGTGGGTTGGCCTCCATGCCTTCGCCCAGCATTGCACCCGGTGGGGTAGCAGAGGTGGCGTAGGACACGTAGACGCTGCCGTTGTCGGCCGGTTTCCATACCAGGCCCAGCTGGCCGGTGACGAACTCGCTGGTATCCTTGCCTTTGGCGGCTACGCCCTTGGCATTGACCACGGTGGCGCCAGCAGCGTCATAGGTGCGGTACTGGGTATCGAAGTGGTCGTAACGCAGGCCCATGTTCACCAGCCATGCAGGCGACAACTCAAGGGTGTTGAATACATACAGGGCGCGGGTGTCGCTCTTGGTGTCGGTGCCGGCGTAGTTGCGGGCGATGCTGCCGTTCCACGGGTCATCCGGGTTCGGGTTGCTCAGCGAGGTGCAGTTGTAGCCGCTGTTGGCGCCGATCAGGCCGGGGTTGCACACGGATGCGTTCAGCCCGGTGTTGGTGTTGACGGTGTAGCTGGAGCGGTCGCTTTCTTCGCGGCTCAGCTCGATGCCGGTGGAGAAGCTGTTTTTCATGCCGCCCAGGTAGAACTCGCCAAACAGGTCGGTCTGGTTGGTGGTGGTGGCGGTGTTGCCAACGCGGGTGTTGGCCCGGCGCCAGACGCTGCCGTTGTTGACGTTGCCCTTGCTGTCGTCCGGTTGGGTGAGGATGTAGTCCTGCATGCTGTTGCCGTGGCGCAGGGTGTTCTTCACGGTCAGCGCGTCGGTCAGGTCGTGTTCGATGGCGAAGGTGGCGATATCCACCCGGCTCTTGCGGAAGTCGCGACCGCTCAGGCCATAGAAGTTGTCGCTGTCGCCGCCATCATCCGGCTTGCTCGGGTGGGCCGAAGTACGGGCAGCGCTGCCAGCCAACGGGATGCTGTACGGGATGCCCGAATCCGGCAGGTCGTCGCTTTCCAGGTGGTAGTAGTCGAGGTTGATGCGGGTCGGCGTGCCCAGGCCGAAGGCCAGCGACGGGGCGATGCCCCAGCGGTCGTAGTTCACCTTGTCGCGGCCGGCAACGTTGCTTTCATGGGTCATCAGGTTCAGGCGGCCGGCCACGGTATCGCTGAATTGGTAGTTACCGTCGAAGGTATAGCGTTGGGTCTGGTCGCTGCCCCAGGTCCAGGCACCGTCCAGCGAGTTGCCCAGGTGCGCGCGCTTGCTCACCAGGTTGATGGTACCGCCCGCTGCCCCGCGGCCACCTACGGCGGAGTTCGGGCCCTTGGCCACTTCAACCGACTCGATGGCGAAGATTTCGCGGGTTTGTGCGCCAGTGTCGCGCACGCCGTCCAGGTAGGTGTCGCCCTGGGCGTCGAAACCGCGAATGAACGGGCGGTCGCCTTGCGGGTTGCCACCTTCGCCGGCGCCGAAGGTAATGCCTGGCACGGTGCGCAACGCGTCTTGCAGGGTCAGGGCGTTGGTATCCTTGATCACCTGTTGCGGGATCACCGTGACCGAGCGCGGGGTGTCCACCAACGGCGCAGTGTACTTCTGCGAAGCAGCGCGTTCGGTTTTGTAGTCGCTGCTGGCCTGCTCAGCCTTGCCGTTCACGCTGGTGGCATCCAGGGTGATGGCACTGCTGGCAGCCGGGTCGGCGGCGTAGGCCGACGATGCGCCAAGCGCGATGCCTATGGCGCTAACGATCAGACGCGGTGAGCTTACTGCAGATGGTACGGACTGGCGCATTGCTGGAAACCTTCCCCAAGGTGATGAGGCGGCGGATACTAATGTAAGCGATTGTGACTAACAATTGAGATTCGTTACCATTCGTGAAGAATTTACAATCTTTACATTTTGCCCTTAAGTTTCCGTTCGGCTGAATCGTTGTAAGCGGCGAAAAGGCTTGTGTAGCGCAAAAGGGAATCAATATCATTGGGCCTTTACAGTTCCCGACGGTAACCTTGCCATGCTGCTGCACATCCCAGGCCTGTTCGCCGCTGACGAACTGGCCCGTATTCGCGAGGCCCTGGAGCAGGCTGACTGGGCCGATGGCAAGGTGACTGCCGGCTACCAGTCGGCCAAGGCCAAGCACAACCTGCAACTGCCAGAAGGGCACCCGCTGGCCAAGGAAATCGGCACCGCGCTGATCGACCGCCTGTGGAAGACCCCGCGCTTCCTGTCGGCGGCGTTGCCGCACAAGGTGTTCCCGCCACTGATCAATTGCTACCGCGAGGGCGGCAATTTCGGCTTTCACATCGACAATGCCCTGCGCCAGCCCAAGGGCAGCCCGGAGCGCGTGCGTACCGACCTGTCGTCCACGCTGTTTCTCAGTGACCCGGGCAGCTACGACGGGGGGGAACTGGTCATTCAGGACACCTATGGTGAGCAGCAGGTCAAGCTGGCGGCCGGTGACCTGGTGCTGTACCCCGGCACCAGCCTGCACAAGGTCAACCCGGTCACCCGCGGGCAGCGCTATGCCGCCTTTTTCTGGACCCAGAGCCTGGTGCGTGAGGACAGCCAGCGCGCGCTGCTGTTCGAAATGGACAATGCCATCCAGCAACTGACGGCCGATGTGCCAGAACACCCTGCGTTGCTGCAATTGACGGGCACCTACCACAACCTGCTGCGCCGCTGGGCCGAGGTCTGACCGTGGGCTATCAGTTGCGGCGTGAGGAAGTGCTGGACGTGGCCGGGTTGCGGGCCATGCTTGAGCAAAGCCCGGGCAAGGCGGCCCAGGCCATCCTGGCAGCGGCGGGGCAGGGCGTGGTCGAAGCGCAGTTGCTGCTGGGGCAGATCCTGCTCGATGGGCGCGGGATAGAAGCCGACGCCGAGGTTGCCCAGCGCTGGTTTGCCATTGCCGCGCAAGGTGGCAACGCCATGGCGCATAACATGCTCGGGCGTTGCCTGGAGCATGGCTGGGGCGGTGCGGTAAACCTGGCTCAAGCCGCCGTGCACTATGCCCGCGCCGCCGATGCCGGGCTTGCCTGGGGGCTGTACAACCTGGGTAACCTGCTGGCGACCGGGCGTGGTGTGCCGGCCAACCAGGCGCAGGCGCTGATGTGCTATGAGAAGGCCGCACAGCAGGGGCATGCCAAGTCGATGAACCTGTACGGGCGCTATCTGGAGCAGGGCATTGCCACCGCGCCCAGCCCCGCGCGTGCGGTGCGCTGGTATCGCCGGTCGGCCGAGGCAGGGGATTTTCGCGGCATGTTCAGCCTGGGGCTGGTGCTGGTCGAGCGTGGCCAGGTGGCCGAGGCTGCGCCTTGGCTGGAGCGTGCGCGGGTCGAGGGTAACCTGAACTTCCTGCGTGCGGCGCTGGTGACCCTGCAGGGCGCGGGGCCGGTGCTCATGGCGTTTGCCGCGCGCTATGCCGAGGAAATCGAACGGCGCGAAGCTTGAAGTTGCCTGTGCTGGCCCAATCGCCGGCAAGCCGGCTCCCACCTCGACAGCGCTGATCTCGGCATCTGCACACATGAAAACGGGGCCTCGCGGCCCCGTTGTGCATTACAGGTAGTAGGCCTTCAGCGGCGGGAAGCCGTTGAATTCCACTGCGCTGTAGCTGGTGGTGTAGGCACCGGTCGACAGCCAGTACAGGCGGTCACCAATGGCCAGGTTCAGCGGCAGGCCGTACTTGTAGTTCTCGTACATGATGTCGGCGCTGTCGCAGGTAGGGCCGGCGATGACCACTTCTTCGGTTTCGCCTTTCTTCTCGGTCCAGATCGGGAACTTGATGGCTTCGTCCATGGTTTCGATCAGGCCGGAGAACTTGCCCACGTCGGTGTAGATCCAGCGCTCGACGGCGGTACGCGACTTGCGTGCAACCAGCACCACTTCGCTGACCAGGATGCCGGCGTTGGCGATCAGCGAACGGCCAGGTTCGAGGATGATTTCCGGCAGCTCGTCACCGAAGTCTTCCTTGAGGAAGCGAATGATTTCTTCGGCGTAGGTTTCCAGGCTGTTGGTACGGGTGATGTAGTTGGCCGGGAAGCCACCGCCCATGTTGATCAGCTTCAGTTCGATGCCGTCTTCTTCCTTCAGGCGCTCGAAGATCACCTTGACCTTGGCGATGGCGGCGTCCCACACGCTGATGTCGCGCTGTTGCGAACCGACGTGGAAGGAGATGCCGTAGGGCACCAGGCCCAGGTCGCGGGCCAGGATCAGCAGGTCCATGGCCATGTCGGTCTGGCAGCCGAATTTGCGCGACAGCGGCCAGTCGGCAGTGGTCGAGCCTTCGGTGAGGATGCGCACGTACACTTTCGAGCCCGGGGCGGCCTTGGCGATGTTGCGCAGGTCGGCTTCGGAGTCGGTGGCATACAGGCGCACGCCCTTCTCGTAGAAGTAGCGGATGTCCTTGGACTTCTTGATGGTGTTGCCATAGCTGATGCGGTCAGCGCTGACGCCGCGGCCCAACACCTTGTCCAGCTCGTAGATCGAGGCGATGTCGAAGCTCGAACCTTTCTCCTTGAGCAGGTCGATGATCTCGACAGCCGGGTTGGCCTTCACCGCATAGTAGACCTTGGCGAATTCGAAACCCGCGCGCAGGTCGTCGTAAGCCTGGCTGATCATCTGGGTATCGATGAGTACGAACGGGGTTTCCTGCTTGTCGGCGAACGCCTTCATTTTCTGGAAGGTATCACGCGCGAAATAGTCTTCGACCTGGATCGACATGCTCAGGGACTCCATGGGCAAACTGAAAGATTAAGTGGCTGCAAACTGAACGTCCTCCGTATCCCCACTTTGGTTCGCCTACTCAGTACTTGAGCCGGATGGATCGTTTCCAGCATGGACGTTCGGCGCGCACTTTAGGGCGTGAAGAATGCAGAATCAACAGGCAATCCTGGCGTGATCGGCGTTGATCGGCCACCTGTCGTTTGAATAAACGACTCATATGACCGGCTGATGTTCCCGGTGGTGTTTCAAGCGTAAAAAATTGTGGAATGGACCACGCCGGCCCATGTGCGGGTGAAGCCGCTGCTACAGGGTTTTGACCTACCCTGTGGCAGCAGCTTGATGCCCGATGGCACCGGAGGTGTTCATATTTATGGCCACGCTTTTCTGGTACCCACGTACCGAAAATCGCGCATAAATTTTTTGTTACCGACCAACGGATGCGACGTTTCAGGTGCGGGAAACCCGTATCCGCACCTTGCTGCGCATCACTGGGCAGCGCTCCTCAGGATGCCACCGCCTCGGCCGGGGAGACGATGCTGGTCTTGGCGCCGCGCGAGCGGCCGGAACTCAGGTACGCCGCAATCGACTCCTGGGTCACCTCGCCGAGGAACACCTGCTCGGCATCCAGCACCGGCAGCCACGCCCGGTTGAACTCGTACATGCGCGACAGCAGGATGCGCAGGTGCTCGTCGTGCGAGGCGGTGGCGTTGAACTGGCGCAGGAAGTCACCACAGGTGCCCTGCTGGCGGTGCATGTCCCGCCGGCGTACATAGCCCAGGGCCTTGTTCTGCGCGTCGGTGACCACCACGTAGCGGCGGTCGTGCTCGTCGAGCAGTTCCAGCGCATCGCTTACCGGCGTTTCCGGGCTGACCGCCGGGGCGTTGTCTGCCGCATCTTCGGCGCGCACCAGCAGCAGGCGCTTGAGGGTGCTGTCCTGGCCTACGAAGTTGCTCACGAACTCGTCTGCCGGGTGCGCCAGCAGGGTGTCCGGGTGGTCCAGCTGCAGCAACTTGCCGGCACGGAAGATGGCAATCTTGTCGCCAAGCTTGATCGCTTCGTCGATGTCGTGGCTGACCATGATCACGGTCTTGTTCAGCGCCCGTTGCATTTCGAAGAATTCGTTCTGGATCATTTCACGGTTGATCGGGTCGACCGCGCCGAACGGTTCGTCCATCAACAGCACCGGCGCATCGGCCGCCAGCGCGCGGATCACGCCGATACGCTGCTGCTGGCCACCGGAAAGCTCGCGCGGGTAGCGTTGCAGGTACTGTTTGGGCTCGAGCTTGATCATGTGCATCAGTTCGCGGGCACGCTCGTGGCATTTCTGTTTGTCCCAGCCGAGCAGGCGCGGCACCACGGTGATGTTCTCTTCGATGGTCATGTTGGGGAACAGGCCGATCTGCTGGATCACATAGCCGATGTGCCGGCGCAGGGTCACTTCGTCCAGCCCGGTGGTGTCCTCGCCATTGATGAACACCTGGCCCGAGGTTGGCGTGATCAGGCGGTTGATCATTTTCAGCGTGGTGCTTTTGCCGCAGCCCGATGGGCCGAGGAACACGCAGATTTCCCCTTCGTTGACGGTGAGGCTTACCGCGTCGACGGCTTTGACGTCCTTGCCGTTGACGTTGAAGGTTTTGCTGAGGTTCTTCAGTTCGATCATGAGCGCAGTCCTTCTGGAGTCAGGGCACGTTGCAGGGTTTGCAGCAGCAGGTCGGCGATGATGGCCAGCAGGCTGACCAGTACCGCGCCGACCAGCAGCATCGACATGTCGCTGCGGCTGATGGAGGTCAGGATCAGCACGCCAAGGCCGCCGGCGCCGATGGTGGCGGCAATGGTCATGACGCCGATGTTCATCACCACGGCGGTACGCACGCCGGCGAGGATCACCGGCACGGCGATGGGCAGCTCGACCATGCGCAGGCGCTGGCCGAAGGTCATGCCGATGCCGCGTGCGGCTTCGCGGATGCCGGGTTCGACATTGGTCAGGGCCAGGTAGGTGTTGCGCATGATCGGCAACAGCGAATACAGGAACACGGCGGTAATCGCCGGTAGCGGCCCGAGGCCTTGGCCGAATTTGGAGTAAAGCGGCAGCAACAGGCCGAACAGGGCAATCGACGGGATGGTCAGCAGTACCGTGGCGCTGGCCTGCAGCGGGCCGGCAAGGGCCGGGAAGCGGGTCATGAGGATGCCCAGCGGCACGCCCACCAGAATCGCCAGGCCCACGGCCACACCGACCAGCATGATGTGTTGGCCGGTCAGGTTCAGTACCTGGGCCCAGTCGAGGTGGTTGAAGGTATCGATCAGGTTCATGGCTGGCCCTCGCTGGTCAGTGGGTGATCGCGCAGGAAGGCGGCGGCCACGGCGGTCGGGTTCTGGTGCTCGACATCGACCTTGGCGTTGAGCTGGCGCATGGTTTCATCGTCCAGTTGCTCGGCCAGCGGTTTGAGCAGCCCCGCCAGCTGCGGGTTGGCGTCGAGCACGGCCTTGCGCACCACCGGCGCGGCCGTGTAGTCAGGGAAGTAGTGCTTGTCGTCTTCCAGCAGCTTCAGGTTGAAGGCGCTCAGGCGGCCATCGGTGGTGTACACCAGGCCGGCGAACACCTGGTTGTTGCGCATGGCGGTGTAGACCAGGCCCGCGTCCATCTGGCGGATGTTGGCACGGCCCAGTTGCAGGTCGTACATCGCTTTCAGGCCGACCAGGCCATCGGGGCGGTTGGCGAACTCGGTGTCCAGCGCCACCAGGTGCTTGCGCTCGCTTTCGTCACGCAGTACCTGGTTGAGGTCGCTGATGCTGTTGACCTGCGGATAGGCCTCGGCCACTTGCTTGGGCAGGCCCAAGGCGTAGGTGTTGCTGAACTTCGACGGGGTCAGCCAGACCAGACCCTTTTTCGCGTCCAGCGCCTTGACCTTGGCGTAGGTGGCTTCGGCGCTGGGCATGCGTTCTTCGATGTGGTTGTACGACACCAGCGATACGCCGGTGTATTCCCACATCAGGTCGAGCTGGCCGGTTTCCTGGGCCTGGCGCGCGATGTTGCTACCCAGGCCGGTGGTGACGCGCACGTCGAAACCGTTGGCACGCAGGTACTGCGCGGTGATTTCGGCCAGTACGGTCTGTTCGGTGAACACCCGCGCGCCGATGCGGATCTGGGGCTTTTCCGCTGCCTGGGCAAATCCTGCGAACAGCAGGGCCGCGCCCAGCAGCAAGGCGATTGTTTTCTTCATGCGTTCCCTATCCTTAGTGGGCCAGGCCACGTTCCAGCCAGCGCTTGCTGGAGAAATTCACCGCCGCGTCCAGTAGCAGGGCCAGCAGTGCGGTACAGGCGGCCCCCAGCAGCAGTTGTGGCTGGTTGTTCAGGGCGATGCCGGGGAAAATCAGGCTGCCCAGGCTATTGGCGCCAATCAGGAATGCCAGCGGTGCGGTGCCCACGTTCAAGGCCAGGGCCACGCGAACACCGCCGACAATGATTGGCACGGCGTTGGGCAGCTCGACCTGCCACAGTTGCTGGCGTGGGGTCATGCCAATGCCCGTGGCGGCTTCCTTGAGCGAGGCGGGGACGTTTTTCAGGCCTTCGTAGGTGTTGCGCACGATGGGCAGGAGGGAGGCGAGGAACAGTGCGAAGATCGCCGGCCCGGCGCCGATGCCCAGGATACTCAGGGCGATGGCCAGAACGGCCAGGGGGGGAATGGTATTGCCAACGTTGAAGAACTGCATGAAGCGCTCGGCTTTGTCGACCCGGTGCGGCCGACTGAGCGCAATGCCGGCGGGGATGCCCACGGCCAGTGCCGCCGCCATCGAAGCCAGCACCAGTACCAGGTGCGCTTGCAGGTAGAACCCAAGATCGTCGCGATACCGCGCGATCGTGTCGATGCCGATCCAGTGGACCAGCAGGGCCAGGATGACGAGCACGGCGGCCCATCCCAACAGCCCTTTACCGTAGCGTTTAGCCACAGGCGGACTCCTTGTGTTGTCGGCGAGCACACTTCTTGGTTGCCGGCCAGGGGTGGCGGCGGGTGGTGTGTTCGCGAGTAGCAGCCAGATGCAAACCGAAGGCTGCGATCTGGCCATGAGCCGAACCCCGTAGGGCCCGAAAATGCTGATGAAACCAGCCCTCAACCGAAGCGGGTTGCAGGGGAGTGGACGTCTCCAGGGCCCTAAAGGTTCCCATTTGAGGCGGCATTTGGCCAGCGTTAATCACTGGGGGAATGCAAATCTGGCGAGAGAAAACAGCGGCTTGGCGCGCTGCAGGCGTTGAAATAACTGCCCTGTGGCCATTTGTCGTGATAAAGCGATGGTGTGGTGAATCTGCTGGGGCAGTGCTGGCCCTATTGCTGGCAAGCCAGCTCCCACAGGGATCGCATCAGGGCTGACAGGTGTTTGCCACAAGGTATGGCAGCGCCTGTTAGAACGAGCGCCGCCCGCGCGGCGCAATCGCGAGCTGCGCTCGCTCCTTGTATGTTGTGACTGGCCTGGCGGGAGAAGTTATTCTCGTCAGGCTGAAGAAGCACTTCCGGGGAGGCCGATCGCTCCTGAAG
>NZ_QJRK01000087.1:0-11086 GCF_003205245.1 Pseudomonas sp. MB-090624
GCCCGCAACCCCATGAACCCGAGAAACGCCAACCACAGGCCATGGTTGCCAAACCCGCTCATGGCCACCGCCACCGGCAGCGCAATCAGCACCGAAACCAGCATCGCATTGCGCATCTCCCGCGCGCGGGTGGCGCCGATGAACAAACCGTCCAGCAAGTAACTCCACACCGCAATCAATGGCAGCAACGCCAGGTAAGGCAAGTACGGGTAAGCGGCTGCGCGGACGCTGTCGATGTCGGTCTGCAGATCGATGAACAGGTGCCCACCCAGCAGGAACATCCCGGCAAACCCGAGACTGGTGATCAGTGACCAACCGCAGGCCACCACCAGGGAGCGGCGCAAGGTGAGGCGATCACCGGCACCGATGGCGTGGCCGCACAGTGCCTCCACCGCATGCGCCAGCCCATCCAGCGCATAGGCGGTCAGCAGCAGGCCATTGAGCAGCAATGCATTGGCCGCTACGGTCGCCTCGCCCAGGCGTGCGCCTTGCAGGGTGATCAGCAGGAACACCAACTGCAGCGCCAGGCTGCGCAGGAAAATGTCGCGGTTCACGGCCAGCAGCGGTCGCCAGGCCTGCCAGTGCTTCAGTGCTGCCCATGCGACCTGCCCTGGGTAGGCGCGCAGCGCCGGGCGGGTCAGGGCCAGGCCGAGCAGGGCGGCACTCCACTCGGCAATCACCGAGGCCCGCGCTGAACCCAGCACACCCCAGTCCAGGCCCAGTACGAACCACAGGTTCAGCGCGATGTTCAGCAGGTTGGTCGTCAGCAGGATCGCCAGCGGCGCGCGGGCGTTCTGCGTGCCAAGGAACCAGCCGACCAAGGCATAGCTGGCCAGCGCTGCAGGCAGCCCGAGCAGGCGGGTGTGGAAGAAGTCTTCGGTGGCTTGCTGCAACGCGTCGCTGGGTTGCATCGCATGCAGGGCCAACTGGCTGAAGGGAATGGCCAGCAGGCCAATCAACAGGGCAAAGCCGACCGCCAGCAGCAGCCCTTGAACCAGCACCTGGCGCAACGCCGCGCCGTCGCGCCGCCCGGCGGCCTGGGCGGCGAAACCAGTGGACCCCATGCGCAGGAAGCCCATGAGGCCGACCATGAACGTGAACAACGTGGCGCCCACGGCCACTGCGCCCAACTGGTGGGCGTGGGGCAGGTGGCCGATGACAGTGCTGTCGACCAGGGCTACCAAGGGCACGGAGATGTTGGACAGGATCATCGGCGCGGCCAGCGCCCAGACCTTGAGGTGGGTGGGGCGGTGGCGCCAGTCGGCGGTCAGTGCAGTCATTGCGGTCCTTGGGAATCTGGGGCTGCTGCGCAGCCCAATCGCGACACAAGGCCGCTCCCACATCGATCGGCGTACGCAGGCCTTTGTGGGCTATTCTGAATGGGCACAGTGTAACGGCCAGGCAAGCAAACCGCGCGAACATGATTCCGGCCAGCTATAATTGCGGCCCTCAAGTACCCGCTGCCAAAGAGTTCCTACTCCATGTTCAACAAAGGATTGTTGCTGGCCTGCGCGCTGGCCTTGCTCAGTGCCTGTGACTCTTCCACGCCGGACAAACCGGCGCCGGCCGAGAAGCCGGCAGCCACCGCGCCCGCCGAGGCCCCCGCTGCCAAACGCGAAGACCCTGCCGTGCTCGCCAAGCGCTATGCGGGCCGCGAGCTGACTGTGCTCGACGTTTCCGAAGTGCAGCTCGACGGCGCCGCGACGCTGTCGATCAGCTTCTCTGCCCCGCTGGATGCCAAGCAGGACTTCGCCACCAAAGTGCACCTGGTCGATACCGTCAAAGGCAAGCTCGATGGCGCCTGGGAGCTCTCCGACAACCAGATGGAGCTGCGCCTGCGCCACCTCGAACCCCAGCGCAAGCTGGTGCTGACCGTGGACAAAGGCCTGCTGGCGGTGAACGGCGAGCAACTGGCCAGTGAGTCGGTGACCCGCCTGGAAACCCGCGACATGCAGCCGACCATCGGCTTCGCCAGCCGCGGTTCGCTGCTGCCCACACGCCTGGCAGAGGGCCTGCCGGTCATCGCCCTGAACGTCGACAAGGTCGATGTCGAGTTCTTCCGGGTCAAGCCGGAGATGCTCTCGAACTTCCTGGCCAGCTGGGGGCGCAACAGCAGCCTGTACTACTACCAGTCCAAGGAAACCCTGGACATGGCCGAACTGGTCTACAGTGGCCGCTTCGACCTGAACCCGGCACGCAACACGCGCGAGACCGTGCTGCTGCCCATCGCTGGCATCAAGCCGCTGCAGGCGCCTGGTGTGTACCTGGCGGTGATGCGTGCCTCCGGCACTTACGATTACTCACAGCCGGCCACCCTGTTCACCCTCAGCGACATTGGTGTTTCCGCGCACCGCTACCGTGACCGCCTGGACGTATTCGCCCAGGCGTTGGAAGGCGGCAAGGCCATGAGCGGCGTCAACCTGGAAATCCATGACGACAAGGGCAAGCTGCTGGCCCAGGCCGCCACCGATGGCAAGGGCCACGCCCAGTTGCCGATCACGCCCAAGGCCGACACCCTGATCGCCACCCAGGGTGTGCACACCACGCTGCTGCGCTTGAACACTGCCGCGCTGGACCTCGCCGAGTTCGACATCACCGGGCCCCAGGCCAACCCCTTGCAGTTGTTCATCTTCGGCCCGCGCGACCTGTATCGCCCAGGCGAAACGGTGCTGCTCAACGGCCTGCTGCGTGACCAGGACGGCAAGCCCGTCAAGGCCCAACCGGTGAACGTGGAAGTGCGCCGCCCGGATGAACAGGTCAGCCGCAAGTTCGTCTGGGAGGCCGATGCCAATGGCCTGTTCCAGTACCAGTTGCAGCTGGCCAGCGAGGCCCCGACCGGTCGCTGGCAGCTGTTGCTCGACCTCGGCGGTGGGCGCCAGCAGGTCTATGAATTCCTGGTTGAAGACTTCCTGCCCGAGCGCCTTGCGCTGGAGCTCAAGGGCAGCAGCCAGCCACTGTCACCGGATGAAAACGCGCGTATCCAGGTCACTGGCCGTTACCTGTACGGCGCTCCGGCGGCCGGCAACCGCCTGAGTGGCCAAGCCTACGTGCGCCCCTTGCGCGAGGCGGTGCCGGCGTTGCCGGGTTACCAGTTCGGCTCGGTCACCGAAACCGAACTGAACCAGGACCTGGAGCTGGATGAAGTCACCCTCGACCAGGCGGGCAAGGCCGTGGTCGATATCGAAAGCCGCTGGGCCGAAGCGCGCTCGCCGTTGCAACTGACCGTGCAGGCCAGCTTGCAGGAGTCCGGCGGCCGGCCGATCACCCGGCGCCTGGAACAGCCGATCTGGCCGGGCGAGCGCCTGCCAGGCTTGCGCGGCCTGTTTGACGGTGAGGAAACCGATAGCGACGGGCCGGTGGAGTTCGAGGTACTGGTGGCCGACCACGACGGCAACAAGCTGGCGGCCAACGACCTCAAGGTGCGCCTGGTGCGTGAGCGCCGTGATTACTACTGGAACTACTCGCAAAGCGATGGCTGGAGCTATGCCTACAACGAGAAGTTCCTGACCCAGAGCGAAGAGACGGTCAGCGTCAAGGCCGGCTCCACGGCCAAGCTGAGCTTCCAGGTGGAATGGGGCCCTTACCGGGTCGAGGTGGAAGACCCGCAGACCGGCCTGGTGTCCAGCGAGCGCTTCTGGGCCGGTTACCGTGCCCAGGACAACGCCGAAGGCGGTGCCGTGCGCCCCGACCAGGTCAAACTGGCGCTGGACAAGCCGGCCTATGCTGATGGCGCCACGGCCAAAGTCACCGTGACCCCGCCGGCTGCGGGCAGCGGTTACCTGATGATCGAGTCCAGTGACGGCCCGCTGTGGTGGCAGGAAATCGACGTGCCCGCCGAGGGCAAGACGTTCGACGTGCAACTGGACAAGGCCTGGGCCCGCCACGACCTGTACATCAGTGCGCTGGTAATCCGCCCTGGCGAGCGCAAGGCCAATGCCACGCCCAAGCGTTCGGTCGGTGTGCTGCACCTGCCGCTGGACCGCGCCGGCCGCAAGCTGGCGGTGAGCCTGCAAGCCCCCGAGAAAATGCGCCCCAAACAGCCGCTGACGGTGAACGTCAAGGCCGCCAACGCCGACGGTAGTGTGCCGCGGCAAGTGCATGTGCTGGTGTCGGCAGTGGACGTAGGTATCCTCAATATCACCGACTTCAAGACACCCGACCCGTTCGCCAGCCTGTTCGGGCGCAAGGCCTACGGTGCCGACCAACTGGACATCTACGGCCAGTTGATCGAGGCCGGGCAAGGCCGCCTGGCCAGCCTGGCATTCGGCGGTGACGCGGCCATGGCCAAGGGGGGCAAGCGCCCCAACACCACGGTGACCATCGTCGCCCAGCAAAGCGTGCCGGTTACCCTGGATGACAACGGCCAGGGCCAGGTAACGGTCGATATCCCCGACTTCAATGGTGAACTGCGCCTGATGGCCCAAGCCTGGACCGACGACCACTTCGGCATGGCCGAAGGCAAGACGGTAGTCGCTGCGCCGCTGATCGCCGAGCTGTCGGCACCGCGTTTCCTCGGGGGCGGCGACCGCACCAACCTGGCCCTGGATTTGGCCAACTTGTCGGGCCGGGCCCAGCAGTTGCAGGTTGAAGTCAGCAGCGAAGGGCAACTGAGCCTGGCCGCCAATGCCTTGCACACCGTGGCCCTGGCCGAAGGCCAGCGCTCGACGCTGCTGATTCCAGTGCAGGCCCAGGGCGGCCTGGGGCAGGGCAAGGTCCGGGTGCGTGTCACCGGGTTGCAACTGCCCAACGAGCCAAGCACCGCCTTCGAGCGCGAGTGGGCGCTGGGCGTGCGCCCTGCCTACCCGGCGATGCTCAAGCACTACCGCGTGGCCTTGAAGGACCAGCCATGGACGCTGCCCGAAGCAGACCTGGCCGCCTTCGAACCGGCGGGCCTGGAGGCCAGCCTGGCCTTGTCGAGCCGGCCACCGCTCAACCTGGCCGAACAGATCCGCGCGCTGGAGGCGTACCCGTACGGTTGCCTGGAACAGACCACCAGCGGCCTTTACCCGTCGCTGTATGCCGATGCCCAAAGCCTCAAACGCCTGGGCATCAAGGGTGAGCCGGCAGATGTGCGCAAGCGCAAGATCGAGATGGGCATCGAGCACCTGCTGGGCATGCAGCGCTACAACGGCAGCTTTGGCTTGTGGAGTTCGGACAGCGAGGAGGAATACTGGCTGACCGCCTATGTCACCGACTTCCTCCTGCGGGCCCGCGACCAAGGTTATGGGGTACCGGCCGAAGCGCTGAAGAAGGCCAGCGAGCGCCTGCTGCGCTACCTGCAGGAGCGCAACCTGATCGAGGTCGACTACAGCGAAAACGCCGAACATACCCGCTTCGCCGTGCAGGCCTATGCCGCGCTGGTGCTCGCGCGCAGCCAGCAAGCGCCGCTGGGCGCGTTGCGTGGTTTGTTCGAGCGCCGGGCCGATGCCCGCTCTGGGCTGCCGCTGGTGCAACTGGCGGTGGCACTGGACAAGATGGGCGACAAACCGCGTGCCCAGCAAGCCCTGCAAGCCGGGCTTGGCATCAGCCGCAGCAAGGGGTGGATGGCTGACTATGGCAGCCCGCTGCGTGATCAGGCGCTGATCCTGGCGCTGCTGCAGGAAAGCAACCTGGCCACCAACCAGGTCGACCAGCGTCTGTTTGCCCTGTCGGATGAACTGGCGGCCAACCGCTGGCTGTCGACCCAGGAGCGTAATGCCTTGTTCCTCGCCGGCCGTGGCCTGCTGGGCAAGCCCGAGGGCCAGTGGCAGGCGCGCCTGGACAGTGCCGGCGAAGTGCGCGAATTGAACAACGCCGAGTCTGGCATGAAGCTGGAGGGCCCGCTGCTGGCCTCGCCGCTGAGCGTGCAGAATGAAGGCAGCGCGACCCTCTACCAGCAACTGACATTGTCTGGCTACCCGCGCCAGGCGCCTGCCGCCGGCGGTAACGGCATGCAGATCCGCCGCGAATACCTGGGCATGAATGGCCAGCCACTGGACCTGCACAACCTGCGCAGTGGCGATCTGGTCCTGGTGCACCTGGCGCTCAAGGCCCAGGACCGCGTGCCCGATGCGCTGGTAGTGGACCTGCTGCCGGCTGGCCTGGAGCTGGAGAACCAGAACCTGGCGCAAAGTGCCGCCAGCCTGGACAACGCCAGCAGTGCGGTGAAGGAATGGCGCGAATCGATGCAGAACGCCAGCGTGGTGCATCAGGAGTACCGTGATGACCGCTATGTGGCGGCGCTCAAGCTCGACGGTTATGGCACCACGCACCTGTTGTACCTGGCGCGGGCGGTGACCCCGGGCACCTACCGCGTACCGCCGCCGCAGGTTGAGTCGATGTATCGGCCGAACCTGCAGGCGGTGGGTGATGGGCAAGGCGAGATGACGGTAAAAGCCCGCTAGGCTTGTGCTGCTGTTACCGGCCTCATGCTGGCAAGCCAGGTGCTGCACCTGGCTTCGATGCCGCTGCGGTCACCGTGGCAGCCGGCTTGCTGGCGATCGGGCCGCCGTGCGGCTTCCCGGGCGGCCCCCGGGAAGGCTCAGTGGATGACCCAGCTCATTACCCACAACCCCAGCACCAGCCAGATGATCCCAAGGATGATCGACGCACGCATGAATGCGCGGATGGCCGAGTACAGCAGCATCAGGCCAATGATCAGGGCCAGGATGCTGACCAGCGAGGTGTCCATGCCCAAGGTGCGCGCCAGGCCGTCGATGAAATTGCCACCGGCATTGGCCAGCAGGTTGAACAGCCCGCTCAATGCGTCGACGATGAAGCGAATCAACGATCCCAGTGCCTGGCCCAGCCACTCGAAAAAACCTTCTACATGCATAGTTGCTTCCTGATGAACGAGCCGGCGAGTTTGCCGTCCCAAAGCCTTTGGCCATTACCTGGCCAGGTCGGTTCCCGATGCCAAGCTTAGCGCGGCCACGCAGCCGTGCGGGCAGGTTGTTGCGCGCCGTGCTGCTCGGCCTGCTGTTGCTGGCTGGCCTGTTGTGGCTGGCAGACCGCATCTGGCCCCTGCCCATGCCGGGTGACGACCTGGCGCGGGTAGTGCTGGCCGAGGATGGCACACCGTTATGGCGGTTTGCCGATACTGATGGCGTGTGGCGTTACCCGGTCAGCCCTGATGAGGTTTCACCGCTGTATCTGCAGGCGTTGTTGACCTACGAAGACCGCTGGTTCTATCACCACCCCGGGGTCAACCCGCTGGCGCTGGCCCGTGCTGCCTGGCTGAACCTGCGCGGTGGGCGAGTGGTGTCGGGCGGCAGCACGCTGTCGATGCAGGTGGCCCGCCTGCTCGACCCGCACGACCGCACCCTGGCTGGCAAACTGCGCCAGCTGTGGCGCACGTTGCAACTGGAATGGCACCTGTCCAAGCGCGAGATCCTGCAAATCTACCTGAACCGCGCGCCGTTCGGCGGTACCTTGCAGGGGGTGGCCGCAGCCAGTTGGGCCTACCTGGGCAAGTCGCCGCGGCACCTGACCCCGGCCGAAGCCGCGTTGCTGGCGGTGTTGCCGCAGGCACCCAGTCGCCTGCGCCCCGACCGCCACCCCGAGCGGGCACAGCGCGCACGCGACAAGGTACTGCAGCGCCTGGCGGAGTATCAGGTGTGGCCGGCACGGCAAATTCGTGAAGCGGCCGAAGAACCGCTGGTGCTGGCCCCACGGCAAGAGCCAGCGCTGGCGCCATTGCTGGCGCGGCGCTTGAACAGCGCCAACAGCCCACCGCTGATCCGCACCACGCTCGATGCGGCCTTGCAACGGCGCCTCGAAGACTTGCTGCTGGGCTGGCGCGCACGCCTGCCAGAGCGCACCTCTGCCGCCATTCTGGTGGTCGAAGCACAGACCATGGCCGTGCGTGCCTACCTGGGGTCGATCGACCTGACCGACGAGCGCCGCTTTGGCCATGTCGACATGGTGCGTTCGCTGCGCTCGCCCGGCTCTACGCTCAAGCCTTTCCTGTACGGCATGGCATTGGACGACGGCCTGATCCATTCCGAATCGCTGCTGCAGGATGTACCGCGACGCTACGGCGACTACCGGCCCGGCAATTTCTCCATGGGTTTCAGCGGCCCGGTGTCGGCCAGCTCGGCGTTGGCGCTGTCGCTGAACCTGCCGGCAGTGCAGCTGCTGGAAGCCTACGGCCCCAAGCGCTTTGCCGCGCAACTGCGGATGGCGGGTATGCCACTGGCACTGCCGCCTTTGGCAGAGCCCAACCTGTCGCTGGTCCTGGGCGGCGCCGGCAGCCGACTGGAAGACCTGGTTGGCGGCTACGCCGCGTTTGCCCGGGGCGGCAACAGCGCGCAGGTCCGCCTGCAGCCGCAGGACCCGCTGGTCGAGCGGCGTCTGTTGTCGCCGGGTGCAGCGTGGATCGTGCGGCGTATTCTCAGCGGCCAGGCACGCCCCGACCGCGACCCGCATGCCGAACTGGTGCAGCGCCCGCAACTGGCCTGGAAGACCGGCACCAGCTATGGCTTTCGCGATGCCTGGTCGATTGGCGTGGGCCCGCGCTACCTGATTGGTGTGTGGATCGGTCGCCCAGACGGTACGCCGGTCGCCGGGCAGTTTGGCCTGGCATCGGCCGCCCCCCTGATGTTGCAGGTGCACGACCTGTTGAGCAATCGCGACAGCCAGCGGGGTATCAGCGTGCCAATCTTGCCGGTGCCCGCCAGTGTCGGCGTGGCCGCGATCTGTTGGCCGCTTGGCCAGCCCATGGCCAGGCAGGACAGTAACTGCCGGCGCCAGCGGTTTGCCTGGACCTTGGACGGCACCACGCCGCCAACCTTGCAGGCCGCCGACCAGCCGCTGGGCCTGGGCTTGCGCGAGACGGTGTGGGTCAACCCGCATGGCTTGCGTGTGGATGGGAGTTGCCAAGGTGCCACGGCCCGTGATATTGCCCTGTGGCCGGCACCGCTGGAGCCTTGGCTACCGCGGATGGAGCGGCGTGCCGCACGGTTGCCGGCCATCGACCCAAACTGCCCGCCACAGGTACCGGCCAGCGCACCACCGCTGTCGATCGTGGGGGTGCGCCCGGGCGACAATCTGCGCCGGCCGGCCACCAGCAGCGAGCCTTTGCAGTTGCATGTTTCGGCCCTGGGTGGCGGCGGCCGGCGTTGGTGGTTCCTCAATGGCCAGCCGCTGGGGGAGACCCAGGGGCAGGACAGCCTGCTGCTGCGTTTGCCCCAGGTTGGCCAGGCCGAACTCAGCGCCCTGGATGAAAGCGGTGAGACTGCCCGGGTGGCGTTTCAGGTCAGTGAGTAGGTGCCCGACGGCAATGTGGGGCGGAAATACGCCCCGGATACAGCAGGCCGCCGGTCAGTGGGTAGTGAAGCGTTGATGCACTGGCGATGAGCTGGGCGTCAGCGCCAGCGCCAATTGAGTACGGTTATGCATATGGGTCAACCGCAGCACCTGCGACACGTACAGTTTGACGGTGTTCTCGGTGATCCCCAGTTCACAGGCAATCTGGTAATTGGTCTTGCCCTTGCTCACCAGCCGCGCGACCTCCAACTGGCGGGGCGACAGTTTCTCGAACGCTGCGGGTAGCTCGCTCTCGCTTTCTTCAGCATCCGTGGCACGCCGGTGGGCGCCTTGGCCGCGGGCTTTCTCCAGCTCCTGATAAAGCTCGTCCACAGACTCGGCCAAGTCTTGCAAACGCTGGTTCAAGCCGCCCAGGTTGCGGAGGTTGCGCTGGCGCTCGAGTAAGGCCTGCTCCTGCTGGCGCACACCTTCGAGCAGTTCCTCAAGGTCCATGGGTTTCTGGTAATAGTCGGCAAAACCTGCGCGCAGGGCGCGGATCACGTCCTGTTTTTCCCCCCGGCCGGTCAGCATGATGGCCTCGAACATGCGTTGGCTGCCGTCGATCTCCTTCAAGGCACGCACCAGCTCGATGCCGTCCCGCTCGGGCATGTCGAGGTCGCAGATGATGAGGCCGACTGCGGGGTCCGACGTATACCGCTCTATGGCTTCGTCGGTGGAATAGGCGGGTATGCAGGTGTAACCCGCGGTTTCAAGGTATTCACATAGCTGCTCGACAATGACCGGTTGGTCGTCGACCACCAATACCTTCACTTCACTCACTGGTCTGGACACGATCAACTCCCTGTTCGTATACGGCCCTGCTCCCGGGCCAGACGCTCTGGCAATGTAAAAAGTAGTCGCACACGGCGATTCTGTACAAACCCTGTACACATTGTCCGACCACAGGCATCGCTATTGGATCCATACGGCTGTCAGCAGAAAGCCGGTGAGCACATAGGGGACGAACGCCTGCTTGTCGCCCATTTCTTCGGTCAGGGCTTGCAGGCGCTTCTTGATCTTGGGGTTGAGCAGCAGCCATAGACGCCGACGGGCCAGCAGCCAGACCAGCACGCTGACCCCAGCGCCAATGAACGTGCCAAGCACGTATTGCGTGCCGCTGGCCAGGGCCAGGGCGCCCATCAGCTTGACATCATCGGCGCCGAAGTGGCCGTACATATAGCCGGGCAGGGTCAACAGCATGACGATGGCCAGCGCCCATCCGGCATCGCTGGCATCGGCCCCCATCCAGCTATGGCCAGTGGCGAACAGCCAGAGCAGGGCACAGCTGGCCACACCCAGGGTGAGCAGGTTGGAGATCTGGCGTTGACGCACATCCTGTTCGGAGCACAAGGCAAGCCACAGCAGCAGAACAATGCTTTGCATTGGCAGGTCGCCCTTCCTAAAAGTTGAACACTTCTACCCGGTCAGTCAGGTTTCCTTGACTGAAGATAGACCGGAACGTGCGCACGAGTAGGCCTTGCAACCGAAAAAGGCGTGGTCGGAACGGATTTTGTCGTAGCTGTCACCGGGGCTGCGCTTGAGCCCCTGGCTGCTTTTGAAGGTTATTTCCGGCTACCCGGCGGGTAATTGCCCAGCACCTTGGCCACGGTGTTTCGAATGGCGCTGTTACGCTCTTCAGGGCCCGGTGGGTAGTTGTTCATGATCTGCTCGGCACTGCCGCGCCAGACTAGCTTGCCGTCACGGCCATCGAAAAGGTCGACCTGAATGGTGGCCACCTTGTAATCGACGCTGCGGGTTTCGTTGTACATGGGGCCACCCCAGTACCCGCCCCAATAACCAC
>NZ_QJRK01000088.1:0-9768 GCF_003205245.1 Pseudomonas sp. MB-090624
ACCCCGGACAGGTTGCTGTCCTGTGCCTGGCCCTGTTGCTGCTGCTGCCCCCGCGACTGATCGGCGACGTTGACGTCGGGCTGCGCCAGCCCCTGCTGGGCGAACAGCTCGCGCAGGCGGTGCACCTGGCTGTCCAGGGCATCACGCACGCCCGCGTGGCCGCTGATGAACGTGATCTGGGTCGCCTGGTCCGCCGCCACATTGACGCGAATGTCCAGGCGGCCCAGCTCGGCCGGCTCCAGCTGGATATCCGCCGACTTGAGATTCTGGCTGGACAAGTACATGACCCGGTTGACCAGGCCCTCAGCCCACGCATTCTGGTTCATCGGCAAGGGCTGGTGCAGCGGGCTGGCACTGGCCGGCACCGCGTTGGCGGTCTTGGCCGTGGCTGCCTGGGTCAGGCTGGCCAGGCGATTGGCGAAGTCGTCGATACGGGTGTCGCTGGCAGCGCTCTTGGTGTCTTTCAGGCCATCTTCGAGCAAGGCACCGAACGCCCCGTCACCGGACTCGGTAGCGTCGCCCTCGGCTTGCTCGACCAGATTCGCCAAGGTATTGACGGCAGCGCGGCCGTCATCGCCCTGGGCCTGAGCCGGATCAAGGGCATGTGCGGAAGTACTGCCTTTGGCCTGGGCGCTGTGCTCCAGCGCCAGGCGCAGGGTTGGCAGGTTGGCCAAGGGGTCGGCGTCAGGGTCGAAGGCTTCTTCGGTGGGTTCTGCCGGCACTGCGGTGGCCAGTTGGGCTTGCGCCGTGGCGGCTTGCAACACGGGCGTCACCGCCTCGGCCTGGGCCTGGATCAACTGCCCGCCGGGCTGGCCATCGGTGACCTGCCCGGCCACCAGGCTGGCGTCCGTCAGCCCGGCATCGGCCTGGGCGGTATCGTCATCTGGCAATTTGTTGCCGTCATCGGCAACCGCTGCCTTGCTGCCCGGGTCTTTCTTGCCGCCAACAGCCGCTTCCGGCTTGTCCTTGGGCCTGGCCTGGGCAACCTTGTCATCGGGCCCAGCCGGCGGGTTGCGCCGCTGCCGGGCCATGACCTGGTCGAAGCCGTCGCCCTTGTCGCCCAACGCCTGCACGGGTTTGTCTGCCTGCAGGGCAGTTGAACGCGCGCTACTGGCGGGGACATTGGCTTGAAAAAAAGGGTTGGGTGCGACAGGCATCGAGCGGTCTCCGCGCCAGAACGTGAGTATCTTCCTGGCGGAGAAAAGCAAGACTCGCGCCAACTAGCCGTCAGCCTGCAGAAATGCGAGCTTTCTCTGCGCGATAAAAGCGCTCTACCTCCTTGTACTCCAGGTCAATACGGCTGATCAGGTCCTCGATGCCGTACAGCGGCGGCCGCCGCGCTCGCTCTTCAAGCTGCTGGCACAGGCTGGCCAAAACCATCGCGCCCATATTGCTGCTGCTGCCTTTGAAGCTGTGCGCAGCCGCCCTGAGTTCGGGGGCACTTCTGGCCGCATGCAGTTGCCCCACGCGGCACTCCGAATCCTCGAGAAACGTCTCCACCAACTTGAGATAGCCATCCTCCATGACCTCACGCAGGTCGTTGAGGACCCGGTGATCGATATGCATGTCCGTCACTTGCTCACTCCCTGATCAAGCAGATTATGCCCAAGCCCGCCCGGGGCTCACCATTCGAATTCCACCTGCGCACACCGCCCACCCTCTGCCCAGCGCGCATCACCGGCCAGCTGCCGCACCAGGTTCAGGCCACGCCCACTCAGGCCGTGGTCCGGCACAGCCCGTGCCAGTACGCTCGGCACATCGAAACCAGCGCCGCTGTCGCTGACTTCGATACTCAGACGCCCACCCTGGCCACGCGGTTCAACCCTGAAACGGATGCTTACACAACCTTCAGCCAGCGATGCCAGGCGCCGCGCCCGTTCTTGATAATAGTCGGCAAAGCCCTGCACATCGCATTTGAGCTGCGAATCCAGGCCGAGCACGCCATGCTCCAGCGCATTGGAATACAACTCGCTGAGCACGCTGTGCAGGTGGCCAGTGCGCGCTCGCAAGCCGGGTATTTCCTGCAACAACTGCACCATGTAGGGCACCGGGTTGAAACTTTTGAGGCTGGCACCCCGCACCTCGAACGCCAACGACCAGTCCTGCGGGCTGGACCGTCCGCTGTCAGCGTAGACCACCGGCATCGGTGGCCGCTCTTTGGCACCGAACATGCGGATATCGCACAGGCTGATATCGTCGCGCGGGTGCCCTCCAAAACGCTCCAAGGCCAACAGCAGCTCGTCGAACAAGCGGGCCGGGTCACGATTGGCGTTCAGCACCTCGCGCAGGCGCCGCTCGCCGAACAGGCGCTCCTGCTCGTCGGCAGTCTCCAGCACCCCGTCCGACAGCAGGAACAGGCGCTCCCCTGGCACCAGCGGCAACATCTCTGTGCTGGCATCGAAGCGTTCGGCCGCCAGAATACCCAGGGGCAGGTGCCGAGACTGCAGCACCGACAACACCTGGCCATCCAGCGAGAGGTGGTAGACATCAGGCATGCCGCCATTCCAGACCTCTACTGCGCCACACTGCATGCTCAGATTCAGCAGCACCGCACAGCAGAACATGTCGACCGGCAGAATACGCTTGAGCTTGGCGTTCATCTCGCGCAGGACCTCGGCCATGCCGTAGCCCTTGGCGGTCATGCCGTAGAACACCTCCGCCAGCGGCATGGCACCCACCGCAGCCGGCAAGCCGTGGCCGGTAAAATCACCCAGTAGTACACGCATGTCGCCGGCCGGTGTGAAGGCCGCCAGCATCAGGTCACCATTGAACAAGGCGTAGGGTGATTGCAGGTAGCGGATGTTCGGCGCCGCCAGGCAGCCGGCATGCGCCACCTTGTCGAACACGGCCTTGGCCACCCGCTGTTCGTTGAGCAAGTGGTGGTGGTGCCGGGCGATCTGGTCGCGCTGCGCCAGCACGGTACCCTGCAACCGACGCAGGCGGTCCATGGCGCGGATCTTGGCTGCCAGTATTACCGCCCTGTAGGGCTTGGCCATGAAGTCATCGCCGCCCGCTTCCAGACAACGCACCAGGGCCTCCTCCTCGTTCAGCGAGGTGAGGAAAATGATCGGCACCAGCGCCTCGCCGGCCAGGGCCTTGATCTGCCGCGCCGCCTCGAAGCCGTCCATGACCGGCATCAGCGCATCCAGCAGCACCAACTGCGGGCGCCGCTCGACGAACAGCGCCACGGCCTGCTCACCATTTTCCGCAGTGACAACCTCGTGCCCCTGGCGGCGCACGATCTGCGCCAGCAACAGACGGTCGGCGGCACCGTCCTCGGCAACCAGTACGGTCAATGCCTGTTCGGCCGGCATGTCGGCGCTCAGCTGATCTTGAAGAGTTTTTCGAAATTGGAGATGGCGAGAATCTTGCGCACATCTGAGCTGGGATTCATCACTTCCACCTCGACCGTTTCGCCCGCATGGTCACGCAGCAGCAACAGCATGCCCAGGGCCGAACTGTCGAGGTGGGTCGTGTCTTTCAGATCGACAACCACGCGATCGTGCCGGCCTGGTTGGCGCTCATAAGCACCGCGAAATTCCTGATGCTGGCTGAAATCGAAGCGTCCTTTGATCTTGATCGTCAACGTTTTCCCATCCTGCGTGAGATCAGTTTCCACTGCCATGCGAGCGATTCCTTCGATGATGGCGAATACAGCTTGTTGAAGGTTTAGCAGGCGATGGCACGGGCGGCAAGAACACGGCGCCCACAGGCCGCTTCACAAAGCGACGCCCCGGATTCAGAACTGATCTTGCCGCGGCAGGCGCTGGGACAACTCGTCCAGCAGGCGCTGCTCACGCTTGTCCTCGGCGCGGCGGGCCTCGTCCAGGTAGCGCTGCACCAGCTTGCGCAGCCCCTCCACCCGGGCGTAGGCCTGCTGCCACGTGCCACGGGCATTGTCGAGGTTGTTCTGGTGCCAGACCAGGCTCTGCCGCTGCTGGGTCATCGCCGTTTCCAACTGGCCAAGGAAGCGCTGGTAGTTCACCAGCCAGTTGCCATTGACCCCCTGCCCACCGCGGTTGATCCACTGCTGCTGGTAGTCTTCGCGAAACCGCTCCAACTCGGCCAGCTTGGCCTGGGCGACGGCAACTTGCTGCTGGAAATGGCCCAGCCGCTGGGCGGCCTTGCGCTCGGCCTCTTCGGCCATGTCCATCACCGGCGCCAGGCGCGCGGCGCGCCCAGGGAGGGCCATGGCCTATCAGCCGGCCGGGGGCGTGAAGATCGCCCCCAGCTCTTCACGGCTCTGCGCCATACCCACGTTTTCACGCAGGCCCTGGCGCAAGAAGCCCACCAGCTTCGACTGCAGGGCAATCGCCAGGTCAGTCTCCGGATCGCCGCCCGCCACATAGGCACCCACGCTGATCAGGTCGCGGCTTTGCGACAAGCGCGACCACAGCTGCTTGAATTTCTGCGCCTGGCGCAAGTGGTCGGCATCCACCACCTGCGGCATCACCCGGCTGATCGAGGCTTCGATATCGATGGCCGGGTAATGGCCTTCCTCCGCGAGGCGCCGCGACAGCACGAAGTGCCCGTCAAGCACACCACGCGCCGAATCCGCGATGGGGTCTTGCTGATCGTCACCTTCGGACAGCACGGTATAGAACGCGGTGATCGACCCACCGCCCGGCAAGCCATTACCCGCCCGCTCCACCAGCTTGGGCAGCTTGGCAAACACCGACGGCGGATAACCCCGCGTGGCCGGCGGCTCGCCAATGGCCAGGGCAATTTCCCGCTGGGCCTGGGCAAAACGGGTCAGCGAATCCATCAGCAACAGCACATTCTTGCCTTTATCGCGGAAGTACTCGGCAATGCGCGTGCAGTACATGGCGGCGCGCAGGCGCATCAGGGGGGCATCGTCGGCCGGCGAGGCGACCACCACGGAGCGCTTCAGGCCCTCCTCACCGAGAATGTGCTCGATGAATTCCTTGACCTCGCGGCCCCGCTCGCCAATCAGGCCGACCACGATGATTTCCGCTTCGGTGAAGCGGGTCATCATGCCCAGCAATACCGATTTACCCACGCCAGTACCGGCAAACAGGCCCAGGCGCTGACCGCGGCCGACGGTCAGCAGGCCGTTGATGCTGCGAATACCCACATCCAGCGGTTTGCTGATCGGGTCGCGGTTGAGCGGGTTGATCACCGGCCCGTCCATCGGCACCCAATACTCGGCCTTCATCCCGCCCTTGCCATCCAGCGCGCGGCCCGCTCCGTCCAGCACCCGGCCGAGCATGCTCATGCCCATGGGCAGGCGGCCGCCGTCATCCAGCGGCACCACGCGTGCGCCCGGGGCAATGCCGACAATGCTGCCCACCGGCATGAGGAACACCTTGGACCCGGCAAAGCCCATGACCTCGGCCTCGACCTGCACCGGGTGGTAACTGTCGTCGTTGATCACCAGGCAGCGGCTACCAACGGCGGCACGCAGACCTTCGGCTTCCAGGGTAAGGCCGACCATGCGCAGCAGGCGGCCTTCGACGATGGGCTGGGCGGGCAGCGCAATGGCCTCAGCGTAACTGCCCAGGCGCTTGCTGAAACTGGTGCGTTCAAGGCGCATCAGGGTTGTCCACGGCAGGCTCGACCGGCGCATCCAGGTCTATCGCCAGGTCGGGTTGAGCCGGGTGCAGGGAATGGTCGTGCAACTGGTCGAACAATTGCGCCACGGCCTTTTCGGTACGCGTTTCCATGCTCGCGTCGATGCGGCTGTGCGCGGTTTCGATGCGGCACCCCCCCGGTAACAAGGCGCTGTCTTCCAATAGCCGCCAGTTTTCCTCGTGCCGTTCGCGCAGGGCCTTGGCCAGCTCGAAATCCTGCGGGTTGAGGTGAATACGAATGTTGTCCGCGCCCATGGGCAGCAGCTTGAGTGCCTCGCGCAACACCTGGGTGATCTGGCTGGAGTCGGTGCGCAGCTCACGGCCGATCACCTGGCGGGTCATGTGCGCGACCAGCTGCACCAGCTGCTTTTCGATCTGCGTGTCTTGCTCGGCAATCGGCGCCATCAGGTTGCTCATCAGCCGCTCAAGGCTGTCGAGCTTGGCCTTGAGCGCCTCTTCGGCCTCCTGGCGCACCTTGAGCTGGGTGCTATGGAAGCCCTCGCGCTCACCGGTGGCGAAGCCCTCGTTGTAGGCTTCCTGGCGTATGGCTTCGAGCTCTTCCAGGGTCAGTGGCTGGACTTCTTCCAGCGGCACTTCCTCGATTTCGTCCTCGACCACCTCGGGTTCTGGCTCAGGTTGGGGCTCGGGTTGCGGGTCGAAACTGGGCAACGCCCATACATCCACGCCCTCGAGGTCGCGGGCACGGATCAGGTCGCTGGGGTGGTGTTCTTTGGTGGACATTGGTAATGCCTGTGGGTCATAGCGGCAAGCTTCAAGCGGCAAGTTTGAAGAAAAAGCAGGCTGCGCAAGGGCTGCTGTTTCTTTTAGCTTGCCGCTTGTAGCTTGCCGCTTAAATCATTTCCTCGGCGCCTTTGCCGCCAAGCACGATCTCGCCGGCTTCGGCCATGCGCCGGGCAATGGTGAGGATTTCCTTTTGCGCCGTTTCCACATCGCTGACCCGCACCGGGCCCTTGGCCTCCAGGTCGTCGCGCAGCAGCTCCGAGGCACGCTTGGACATGTTCTTGAAGATCTTGTCCTTGACGCGCTCGTCGGCACCCTTGAGCGATACCACCAGCACGTCCGACGACACCTCCCGCAGCAGCGCCTGGATACCGCGGTCGTCGACATCAGCCAGGTTGTTGAAGACGAACATCAGGTCTTCGATCTGCTCCGACAGGTCGCTGTCGATTTCGCGGATCGCATCCATCAACGCGCCTTCCACGGAGCTGTCGAGGAAGTTCATGATGTCGGCGGCGCGCTTGATGCCACCCAGGGTGGTGCGCGCGGCGTTGGAGTTGCCCGAGAACTGCTTCTCCAGAATCTGGTTCAATTCCTTCAAGGCCGCTGGCTGCACCGTGTTGAGCGACGACACGCGCAGCACGATGTCCAGGCGCACCTTGTGGTCGAAGTTGCTCAGTACCTCGCCAGCCTGGTCGGGGTCGAGGTAGGCGACCACGATGGCCTGGATCTGCGGGTGCTCGTAGCGGATCACATCGGCCACGGCGCGCGGCTCCATCCACTTCAGGCTGTCCAGGCCACTGGTGTTGCCACCCAGCAGGATGCGGTCGACCAGGCCGTTGGCCTTGTCCTCGCCCAGCGCCTGGTTGAGCATCTTGCGGATATAGGCATCGGAGCCCACGCCCAGGCTGGTCTGGTCGCCGACAATGTCGACGAACTCGCTCATCACCTGCTCGACCTGGTCACGGTGCACATTGCCCATCTGCGCCATGGCCACACCTACCCGCTGTACCTCCTTGGGGCCCATGTGCCGCAGCACCTGCGCCGCATCGGTTTCACCCAGCGAGAGCAACAGGATCGCCGCCTTGTCCACGCGGCTCAGCTTGGCGGTAACGGCTCGGTTATCACTCATCGGCGTTGATCCACTCTTTCACGACCTGGGCAACACGGCCCGGGTCTTCGGCCACCAGGCCTTTGATTGCGTTGAGCTGTGCCTCGTAACCCTCGCTTGGGCTAGGCAGCAGAATGCTTGTCGGGCCACCCAGGCTGACGCGGTCGTTGGCCAGTTCGCCATCCAGACCCATCATGCCGCCCAGCTCCATGTCGCTATCCGGGGCAGCTTGCTTGCCGCCCCCTGTAATGTTGTTCAACACCGGCCGCAGTACACCGAATACCAGCACCAGGATGAACACTACGCCCAACACCTGCTTGACGATATCCCAGAACCACGGCTGCTGGTAAAAGGCGATGTCGGCAATTTCCTCGCCACGGTCGGCCGCGAACGGCACGTTGATCACCGTCACGCTGTCGCCACGGCTGGCATCGAAACCAACGGCGTCCTGCACCAGGCGGGTGAAGCGCGCCAGGTCTTCGCTGCCCCACGGGGCACGGGTGGTGTCACCGGTCGCCGGGTCGATCTTGACCTGGTCGTCGACCACCACGGCCACCGACAGACGGGTCATGCGCCCTTGCTGCTGGCGGGTGTGGCTGATCGAGCGGTCCAGCTCGAAGTTCTTCGTGCTTTGCTGACGCTTGTCCGACGGGTACGGCGCGAGCATCGGCTGGCCGGTGGCCGGGTCCATGATCTGCTGGCCATTGGCATCGACCAGCGGTTGCCCAGGCTGAATGGCCGCTGCCGGGGTGGCGGCGCCACCGGTGGTCTGCGGTGCCGTGGCCGCACCGGGCGGCTGGTTGCTCAGCGCCCCAGGCACGCCCTGCGGGCCTTGGCTGCTGGCACGTTGCTCATCAACCGACTGCTCACTGCGCAGCGCTGGTTGGTCGGGGTTGAACTGCTCGGAAGTGGACTCGACCGCGCTGAAGTCCAGGTCGGCGGACACTTCGGCCTTGTAGCGGTCGTTGCCCAGCACCGGTTGCAAAATGTTGTGCACACGCTGGGTGAGCATGCTTTCCACCCGGCGGCTGTAGTCGAACTGCTTGCCAGCCTGGGTCAGCGCAGAATCCTGGATCTGCTCGGACAGCAGGTTGCCCTTCTGGTCCACCACGGTGACCTGTGACTTGTCCAGCTCCGGCACGCTGGTGGCGACCAGGTTGACGATAGCCATCACCTGCCCGGGCTCCAGGGCGCGGCCTGGGTACAACTCGACCAGTACCGAAGCGCTGGGCTTGCGTTCGTCGCGCACGAACACCGAGCTTTTAGGAATGGCCAGGTGAACGCGGGCGGCCTTGACGTTGTTCAGGCTCGACACGGTGCGCGCCAGCTCGCCTTCCAGGCTGCGGCGGTAGCGGGTAGCCTCCATGAACTGGCTGGTGCCCAGGCCCTGCTCCTTGTCGAGCAGTTCGAAGCCCACGTTGCCGTCACTTGGCGCCACGCCCGCCGCGGCCAGTTTCAGGCGTGCGCGGGCGAGGTCATCGGACTTGACCAGCAAGGCGCCAGAATTGGGTTCGACGTTGTACGGAATGTCGGCCGCAGCCAGGGTGTCCATGACCTGCTTGGTGTCCATGCCCGACAAGCTGCCGTACAGCGGACGGTAATCGGGTTGCTGCGACCACAGCACCACGGCAAAGCCGATCGCCACGCTGGCCGCCAGGCCGACCATGAGGCCGACCTGCCGCAGCATGGGCATCTGCGCGATGTTTTCCAGAAACGCCATGCCGAACAGCGGCGGCTTGGCCGCTGGCGAACCAGCCTTGGCGGGGGCGTTATCGACGACTGCTTCAGCCATGGGTTACATCCGTCCTCAAACCGGCATCTGCATGATGTCCTGGTACGCCTGGACCAGCTTGTTGCGTACCTGGGTCATGGCCTGCATCGACACGCTGGCCTTTTGCGAAGCGATCATCACGTCGGTGAGGTCGACGCCGCTCTTGCCGATTTCGAAGGCGTTGGCCAACTGGGTCGAGGCTTGCTGGGTTTCATGCACCTTGCCAATGGCCTGGCCGAGCATGTCGGCAAAGGTGCTTTGACCGGGCGCCAGCTCGGGGGCAGCGGTGACCTTGGGCAGCGACATGGCGTCGGCCTGCATGGCGCGCATATCCAGCATCAGACGATTGAATTCAACACCTTGGCTCATGACCCTTCTCTCTCCTGCGGCCGCATTTTTTTGACACCCATGCAGCGAATAGCCTAGGTAAAGCAACAAAGGTGCCAGCCTCTAGCGTTCAGGCAACATCACACCCCTGTGGGAGATTCTATGGTTCCTGGCAAGGGTAGCCGCTGCATCTTCACTGCCTGTGAGATTGAGCGCCGCCCGCGCGGCGC
>NZ_QJRK01000089.1:0-8739 GCF_003205245.1 Pseudomonas sp. MB-090624
CGTAGGAGCGAGCGCAGCTCGCGATGCGCCGCGCGGGCGGCGCTCGCTCTAACAGGCGCTGCCATACCTTGTGGCAAACACCTGTCAGCCCTAAGGCGATCCCTGTGGGAGCTGGCTTGCCGGCGATTGGGCCAGTACGGGCCACCCAGACACCCAGGCACAAAAAAGCCCCGCACTAGGCGGGGCTATCTGATGTCACTGGCAACGCGGGCTCAGTTCCCCTTCACCGGCTTGCCATCGACCGTGCCATCCTGCAGTACGATCACATACTCCTTGCCATCGGTCTCCACCTGGCGCAGTTGCACCAGCAGGTAGTCCCAGTTCTTGGCAAACCACAGCTCGGTGATGCGCTTGCTCTGGCTTGGGTCGCGCACGCGCTCGACCTTCACCGCATCGACCTGGCCGGTCTTGGTGGTGACTTTTTCAGTGCCCAGCACGCGGAAGTCGTAATTGTCGATCTCGTCCCCATCGACTACCTGGTAAGTCATGCTCTTCTTGCCTGCCGCCACGTCATGCTGCAAGGCCAGTTGGTAGGAAGACTTGTCCAGTACCCCGCGGTTGAGCGGCAGGGTAATGGCGTCGCCCCGGTCGCTACCGGTGATCTTCTTGGTGTTCCAGTCGAAGTTCAGGTCGACCTTCTTGGCCTTGCCCAGGCCACCACGCTCGAAGTGGTACTTCTGTGGCAGCAGGGTGTCGTTTTCCAGGCGCAGGGTGCTTTGCTCGGTCAGGCTGGCGATCATCATGGAAGCCTTGAAGTTAAGGTCCCAGGTACCGTTGGCATTTTTGACCAGGCTGCGCTCGGCGGTGCCGCTCATGGGCAGCTGCTTCCAGTCGGCGGTATAGCTGGCCGAGAAGGGCTTCAGATCAGCTGCCTGGAGCGGCAGGGCGAGCACGGCGAGAGCCAAGAGCAGGGCACGACGCATAAGTTCTCCTAGGATCGAATCAAGTGACCGCTGGCCGCCAGCGGCTGGCCGTCCAGTAATGCACCCTGTTCAGCAAGGCGCAAGCGGCCTTCGGCAAACCAGCGCACTGCCAGCGGGTAGATCAGGTGTTCCTGCTGGTGAACCCGCTGGGCCAGGCTTTCGACGGTGTCGTCTGGCGCCACCGGGACTACTGCCTGTACGACCAGTGGGCCGCCATCGAGTTCCTCAGTCACGAAGTGTACGCTGCAGCCATGCTCGGCGTCGCCTGCCTCCAGCGCCCGGCGGTGGGTATGCAGGCCTTTGTACTTGGGCAGCAACGACGGGTGGATATTGAGCAGGCGGCCCTGATAGTGGCGCACGAAGTCGCCACTGAGGATGCGCATGAACCCGGCCAGTACCACCAAATCCGGGGCAAAGCCGTCGATGCGCGCCATCAGCGCTGCATCGAAGGCTTCACGGCCGTCGAACCGGGTGTGGTCGAGCACCGCGCTTTCAATGCCGGCGGCTGCGGCGCGTTGCAGGCCGAAGGCATCGGCGCGGTTGGAGACCACCGCACGAATGCGCAGCGGGCTGTCCTGGCCTTGGCAACTGTCGATCATGGCTTGCAGGTTGCTGCCGGAACCCGACAGCAGTACCACTACATTGCAGGTCTTGCTCGGCATCAGTGTGCCTTGAGGTTCTGCAGCTCGACCTGGGCGGCGCCTTCGGCGGCTTCGGCGATGTGGCCGATGACCCATGGCTGTTCACCGGCGGCGCGCAGTTCGTTCAGGGCCGCTTCGACCTGGTCCTGGGCGACGCAGATGACCATGCCAACGCCACAGTTCAGCACGCGGTGCATTTCGTGCTCGTCGACGTTGCCTTTTTCCTGCAGGAAGTCGAACACCGCCGGGCGCTGCCAGCTGGCCACGTCTACCACGGCCTGAGCGTTTTTCGGCAGTACGCGCGGGATGTTGTCGAGCAGGCCGCCACCGGTGATGTGGGCCATGGCTTTGACTGCGCCGGTGTTCTTGATCAGCTGCAGCAGCGGCTTGACGTAGATGCGGGTCGGGGCCATCAGCAGGTCGGTCAGCGGGGTGCCACCCAGCTGGGTGTTCTCGATGTCGGTGGCCGACACTTCGAGGATCTTGCGGATCAGCGAGTAGCCGTTGGAGTGCGGGCCGGAGGACGGCAGGGCGATCAGTGCATCGCCGGTGGCAACCTTGGAACCGTCGATGATGTCGGCCTTTTCCACCACGCCCACGCAGAAACCGGCCAGGTCGTAGTCTTCGCCTTCGTACATGCCAGGCATTTCGGCGGTTTCACCACCGACCAGCGAGCAGCCGGCCAGTTCGCAACCGGCACCGATGCCGGTGACCACGGTGGCCGCCACGTCGACATTGAGCTTGCCGGTGGCGTAGTAGTCAAGGAAGAACAGCGGCTCGGCGCCGCACACCACCAGGTCGTTGACGCACATGGCGACCAGGTCCTGGCCGATGCTGTCGTGCTTGTTCAGGTTCAGCGCCAGGCGCAGCTTGGTGCCGACGCCGTCTGTGCCGGAGACCAGCACCGGCTGCTTGTAGCCGGCCGGGATCTCGCAAAGGGCGCCGAAGCCGCCCAGGCCACCCATGACTTCAGGGCGTGCGGTGCGTTTTGCCACGCCCTTGATGCGTTCGACCAGTGCTTCGCCGGCGTCGATGTCTACACCG
This sequence comes from Pseudomonas sp. MB-090624, assembly GCF_003205245.1. Lineage (NCBI taxonomy): Bacteria > Pseudomonadati > Pseudomonadota > Gammaproteobacteria > Pseudomonadales > Pseudomonadaceae > Pseudomonas > Pseudomonas sp. MB-090624. Next base: position 2,609 of record NZ_QJRK01000089.1, read on the forward strand.
GCGTCCTTGTAGCTCAGGGAGGGTTGCTTGCTCATTGATCCAGGCCTTTAGGAGGGAGGGATTCTTAAAAACGACCATGGCGGCCAAGGCCGGCGGGTGAGCGACGGCTGCCTGAAACGTCAGTGGTCTGTGAAGGCGCGCGATTTTATCAGGGTTGCCGGGCAGCGGCCATCCTCAGGCCGACGGGCAGGCCGGTAAATTGCTGAAAAATGGCCCGGGGTGGTTGATGGGGTTGCATATGTATAAGCTGCAACCAGCGAGCCTCAGGCCGCAAGAAAATGCAGCGCCGCGTTGGCGCTGCATTAAGCTTGTAGCGTGAAGCTCACGGCTTGAAGCACGACTGGACGGAATCCTCGATGCGCTTGATCTCTATTCTGGCAGCCGGTTGCCTGGCCCTTGTGTCGGCCGCCGCCATGGCTGAAAACGTCTCCGACCTTTACCAGGTGCACGAACCGCTTGCGGGGCAGGGCGCCGAAGCGCGTACAGCCGCTACCGGCAAGGCCCTCGAAACCCTCATCCTGCGCCTGACCGGTGACCCCAAGGCGGTGCAAAGCCCTGGGTTGGCGGGCCTGCGCAAAGACCCGCAGCAAATCATCAACCAGGTCGGCACCGAGGCGGGCCCGCCGGAATCGGTTGTGGTCGAGTTCGACCCGGGCAGTACGGAGCGCGCACTGCGCAAGGCTGGCCTGGCCTTGTGGGGGAGCAACCGGCCGTCGATCCTCAGCTGGTGGCTCAATGACAGTGTCGAAGGCAGCAGCCTGGTCGGTGATGGCCAGCCCAGTGCCCAGCCACTGCGGCGTGCCGCCCAGCACCGCGGTTTGCCGCTGCGCCTGCCGCTGGCCGACCTGCAGGAGCAATTGGTAGCCAATGCCAAGCAACTCGAAGGCAGCGACCCGGCGCCGCTGCGCGAGGCCGCCGAGCGTTACGGCGCCGACGCCATGCTGGCGGTGCATGCTCAGGAAGCCGATGGCAAGTGGCAAGGTAAATGGCAACTGTGGCTGGGTGACCAGCGCGAGCAGGGCACTGCCGAGGGCGCCGACCAGGCCGCACTGGCTGATGCCGTGATGCTGGCGGTGGGCAACCGCCTTGCACCGCGTTATGTCACCCGGCCGGGGGCCAGCAGCCAGTTGCAGGTGCAGGTGCAGGGGATGAACCTGCAGCGCTACGCCGAGTTGGCTCGGGTGCTGGAACCCTATGGCCCACGCTTGCAGTTGGCTGATGGCACCACCCTGACCTACGGCGTGACCGGCAACCGTGAGCAATTGCGTGCCCAGCTGGGCCTGGCCAAGTTGCAGGAGCTGCCGGTGGAACAAACCGCCGCAGTACCGGCCACGCCGGTGCCTACGGGTGGCCTGGCCCCGGCTACCGAGCCTCAACCTACACCCCCGCCGTTCGACGGCCTGCGTTTTCGTTGGTAAGGAGTACTGACATTGACTGACCTGCGTCGCTGGATCTGGCTGGGCGCCATACTGCTGGTTGTCGTGCTGCTCTATAGCTTGCACAACATTCTCACGCCCTTTCTGATCGGTATTCTGCTGGCCTACCTGGCCGACCCGCTGGTTGATTGGCTGGAGCGCCGCGGGCTGTCGCGGACCTGGGGTGTGGTGGTGGTGTTCGCGCTGTTCACCTTGCTGTTCATGGCGTTGTTGCTGGTGCTGGTGCCGATGCTGACCAAGCAGCTGGTGCGCTTGTACGAGCTGGCGCCGCAGATGCTTGACTGGTTGCAGCACGTGGCCTTGCCGTGGGTGCAGCAGCGGCTTGGCCTGGCCGATGGTTTCTGGAAGTTCGACAAGATCAAGTCGGCTATCAGCGAGCACATGGGCCAGACCACCGACATTGTCGGGGTGGTGTTGTCGCAGGCGACCGCTTCGAGCCTGGCGCTGATCGCCTGGCTGGCCAACATGGTGATGATTCCGGTCGTGGGCTTCTACCTGCTGCGGGACTGGGACCTGATGATGGCCAAACTGCGCAGCCTGTTGCCCCGCCAACAGGAACCCCAGATAGTCGGCCTGGCTGGCGAGTGCCATGAAGTACTAGGGGCCTTCGTTCGCGGGCAGCTGCTGGTGATGGTGGCGTTGGGCATCATCTATTCGGTGGGGCTGATGCTGGTGGGCCTGGAACTGGGCCTGCTGATCGGCATGCTCGCCGGCCTGGCGGCCATCGTGCCGTACATGGGTTTCATCATCGGCATCGGCGCGGCGCTGGTGGCCGGGCTGTTCCAGTTTGGCGGCGACCTGTACCCGATGCTGGGCATTGTCGCGGTGTTCGTCATCGGGCAGGCACTGGAAGGCATGGTGCTGACACCCTTGCTGGTGGGTGACCGCATCGGCTTGCACCCGGTGGCGGTGATCTTCGCCATCCTCGCGGGGGGCGAGCTGTTCGGTTTTACCGGGGTATTGCTGGCGCTGCCGGTGGCGGCGGTGATCATGGTGCTGCTGCGGCATGTGCATGATCTTTATAAAGAGTCGGACATGTATGCCGGGGACGTCGACCCAGAGCTGTAACCCCGGCCACCGCGTCGCGGCTTAATGAGGGGCGCTCCTGTCGTTGCGCAGTGTCGGGCGTTGCAGCGCAACCTGTTGATTTTGCTTGCGCTATCGGTTGCCGCGATTGTGCGCCCCGCGTTGCGGGTATAGACTTTGCAGATTGTTCACCTAAGGCCCCCTGCGGTCTCTTCGACTGCCCGCGAGCATGAAACCACCGATCCAGTTGCCCCTGGGTGTGCGCCTGCGCGATGACGCCACCTTCATCAACTACTATCCGGGCGCCAATGCTGCGGCATTGGGCTACGTCGAGCGGTTGTGCGAAGCCGACGCCGGCTGGACCGAAAGCCTTATCTACCTGTGGGGCAAGCAGGGTGTTGGCCGCAGCCACCTGCTGCAGGCCGCCACGCACCGTTTCCAGCAGCGCGGTGAGCCCGCGGTCTACCTGCCACTGGCGCAACTGCTCGAGCGTGGCGTAGGGCTGCTCGACTACCTGGCGCAGTATGAACTGGTCTGCATAGACGATCTGCATGTGATCGCCGGCAAGCCAGACTGGGAAGAGGCCATGTTCCACCTGTTCAACCGCCTGCGTGACAGCGGCCGACGCCTGTTGCTGGCCGCTTCGGCATCACCGCGCGAACTGCCGGTGAAATTGCCGGACCTGAAGTCGCGGCTGACCCTGGCCCTGGTGTTCCAGATGCGCGGCCTGTCCGATGAAGACAAGCTGCGTGCGCTACAACTGCGTGCCTCGCGCCGCGGCCTGCACCTCACCGACGAAGTCGGGCATTTCATCCTTACCCGCGGTGCACGCAGCATGAGTGCGCTGTTCGACCTGCTCGAGCGCCTCGACCAGGCATCGCTGCAGGCCCAACGCAAGCTCACCATCCCTTTTCTCAAGGAAACCCTCGGCTGGTAACCCCCTGAAATCCTTGGGCCAGAGCAGCAAAACGAAAAAGTCACATCTTTTTCGATAAAATTTGCAAATGGCCATGATAGAGGGCATAGTTTCCCCCTTCTAAAGGATTACAGACACGGTCGTGCCCATGCTGAAGCGCTTTGCACCCCTCGTGCCACTCGCACTCGTGACCCTGCTTTTTGGCTGCGCGGCCCAAGGCCCGGTTTCCCAGCCCCAGGATCACACCCCTGTCGCCGCTCAGGCGGCAGTTAAAACCCAAGCCTCGCCTTCGTCGGTATTCGGCGAACCGGAAGAGCTGGCTACCGAAGATGACCTGGCGTCGTTCTCCAGCAGCAAGCCTTACCAGCTGCCGGTTCTGGCCGACAGCATCCTGGAACGCGGCATGTCGTTGATCGGCACCCGTTATCGCTTCGGCGGTACCTCGGAAAAGTCCGGCTTCGACTGCAGTGGCTTCATCGGTTATCTGTTCCGCGAAGAGGCGGGCATGACCCTGCCGCGCTCCACGCGTGAAATGATCAACGTCGATGCCCCGAAAGTGGCGCGCAACAAACTCAAGCCAGGTGACCTGCTGTTCTTCAGCACCAATGGCCGCGGTCGCGTCAGCCATGCCGGCATCTACCTGGGTGACAACCAGTTCATCCACTCCAGCAGCCGCCGCAGCGGTGGCGTGCGCATCGACAGCCTCGGTGACCGCTACTGGAGCAAGACCTTCATTGAAGCCAAGCGCGCCTTGGCCATGGCGCCGACCAACATCGCGCGCAACTGATGGCAAAATGCTGTACCCTGCCACGGCGGTGATGCTTTTAAAAAAAGCTCGCCGCCGTGCGCATTTACAGAAAGCGTCTAATCTAATTTCTCAACTCTTTTCAGCTGCGGCGCAGCGGTCTCAGACAGGAAGTTATGGCCATGGCAACGATGGCGCGCTTCGCATTCCTCTCCTTGGCAACCTTGCTGGCTGCCTGTTCCAGCCGTGCCCCAGCACCGGCCCCTGTGATAAAGCCCCAGGTCACCTCCTATAGCCAGGCCAGCCCTTCGCCGGTTGCCGATGACGTGTTGATTCGCGCCATTGGTCTGGTGGGCACGCCCTACCGCTGGGGTGGCAATACGCCGGATTCCGGCTTCGATTGCAGCGGCCTGATCAAGTACGTTTACCGGGATGCCGCCGGCATCAGCCTGCCGCGCTCGACGCGGGAGATGATCGTCATGCGGGCGCCCACCGTAAACCTCAACGCGTTGCAGTCCGGTGACCTGGTGTTCTTCGCTACCAGTGGCGGCTCGCAAGTCAGCCATGCAGGTATCTACGTAGGTGATGGGCGCTTCGTGCATGCCCCTTCCACGGGTGGCACCGTGCGCCTGGACTACCTGTCCAACAGCTACTGGGCCAAGGCCTACCTGCAGGCCAAGCGGGTGATTCCGCAAGGGCACCTGGCGCAGAACCCCTGATAGCAGGGGATCGGAGCTACGGCGCGGTGGCGGCTGCCTTGCTCACCCGCCAGACCACGTTGCCCACATCGTCTGCCACCAGCACCGCTCCGCGTCCATCGTTGATGACACCGACCGGGCGCCCCTTGGCCTGGCCCTGTTCATCCAGGAAGCCGCTCAGCAGGTCCACCGGGCTGCCTGCAGGTTTGCCTGCGCGGTCGAACGGCACGAAAATGACCTTGTAGCCACTGTGAGGCTTGCGGTTCCAAGAGCCATGTTGCCCGACGAACGCGCCGCGCTGGAATGGCGCAGGCAGCGCACCCGGTTCGGCGAACGCCAGCCCCAGCGAGGCGGTGTGCGGCCCCACGGCATAATCGGGGACCAGCGCCTGGGCTACCTTTTGCGGCGCGGGCGGTTGCACACGGCTGTCCACATGCTGGCCGTAGTAACTGTAGGGCCAGCCATAAAAGCCGCCGTCCTTCACGGAGGTGATGTAATCGGGCACAAGGTCGCTGCCGATTTCGTCGCGTTCATTGACGGCAGTCCACAGGCTGCCGCTGTTCGGCTCCCAGGCCAGGCCGTTGGGGTTGCGCAGCCCGGTGGCGAACAACCGGTGCTGGCCGTTGGCCGGGTTCACTTCCCAGATCGCTGCCCGCCCTTGTTCATTGTCCATTCCGTTCTCGGCGACATTGCTGTTTGAACCGACTGTCACGTAAAGGTGTTTGCCGTCGGGGCTGGCGATCACGTTCTTGGTCCAGTGGTGGTTCAGCGGGCCGCCGGGTAGCGCGGTTACCACCTGGCCTTTGTCGGTGATGTGGGTTGCGCCGCTTTGGTAATGAAAGCGCAGCAGCTTGTCGGTGTCGGCGACGTAGAGGTCATCGCCTATCAAGGCCATGCCGAACGGTGAGTTCAGCCCCTCGATGAACGGCACCTGGGTTTCTGCCGAACCATCGTGATCGGCATCGCGCAGTAAGGTGATGCGGTTGGCGCTGGGTACGCCAGCCCCTGCACGCGCCATGACCTTTTTCATGGCCCAGCCGCGCAGGCCCTTGGCGTCATCCGGCTTGGGTGGGGCATTGGTCTCGGCCACGAGAACGTCGCCGTTTGGCAGCAGGTACAGCCAGCGGGGGTGGTCGAGGCCGCTGGCGAACGCGTTCACCTGAAGGCCGGGGGCTGCCGTGGGTTTTGCATGTTCCGGCCAGCCTACTGCTGGGGCGATGTTCACGGTGGGCAGGGGCGTGCGTACGGGGGCGGGTAGCTGGGGGGAAGGGCCGGTGCCGGCGTTTACACTCAGAAGGGCGGCGGAGCCG